>NZ_KE148654.1:1744-6005 GCF_000410635.1 Comamonas sp. B-9 | reverse complement strand
CTCGGCGCGCCCGGGGCAAGCCAGGCGCGGCTGGGCCGCCAGGTAGCGCGCTGGCAGGCTGGCCGCCTGGCCAAGCGGCACGCTGCTAAGGGGTGCGGGGGCAAAGAGGCGCATCGCTCAAGGCTCCCGGAAAGCTTCGCTCTGGATATGCAGCACGGGGCGCAGCAAATACCAGATAAAGGGCTCACGGCCCAGCAACAGATCGAGCTCGGCCTGCATGCCAGTGGTGATGCGGTTGTCCTTGCGGCCAACCCACGGCTGGGCCAGGCTGGCCTGGATGCGGAAATACGAGGGCGCATCGGGCACGTTCGGGTCGTGGTCGGCATCGGCCGATACCAGGGTGACCTTGCCGGGCACAAAGCCATAGCGCAGGTAGTCATAGGCGCTGACCTTGGCCTTGGTTTCCTGGCCAGCGCGCACATAGCCCCGGTCGGCCGGGTTCAGGCGCGCTTCGACGATGACCTCATCCTTGTCGGGCACGACTTCCAAGATCGCCTCGCCAGGCTTGACCACCCAGCCGGCGCCCGAGCTGCGCAGGCCTTTGACGACGCCATCGGTCGGGGCCAGCACCACCGTGCGGCTGCGCTGGTTGCGGGCGCGGGACAGGTCTTCGCTCAGGCTGAGCAGTTCGCGCTCGGTCTGGGCCAGCTCTTCGGAGGCTCGGCGGCGGAACGCGCCCTGGGTCTCCAGAATCTTGGCCTGGGCCTGCTCGACCTTGGCGCGGTTGCTGACCAGGCTTTGCACGGCGGCCGCCAGATCGGTGCGTACCAAGGTGAGGGCGCGCTGCTTGTCCAGCACTTCGAGCTGGCCAATCAGCTGCTCAGCCGCCAGTTGCTGGGCAATGCCGGCCTCTTGCTCGTGCAAGGCCAGGCTGCTGCGCAGGCCGTCGATGCGGGCCTGGCTTTGGGCCACATCGCCCCGGGCCTGCAGCAGCATGGCCTGGCTCGATGCCAGGCTGCCCTGGTATTCCAGCGCCCGTGAGGAGAAGGCGCCCAGCTCGGCGCGCACAATCTTGTTCTCGAGCTCGCGCGGGAAATCCGTTGCCTTGAGCGCCAGGCCCTGGCTTTCGGCCGTGAGGCGTGTGCGGCTGGCCTGCGCGGTGGCGCTGCGGGCCGTCAACTGCTCCAGGTTCAGGCTGCTGCCGCCCAGGTCAATTTCGAGCAGCGGCTCGCCCTTGTGGACTTCCTGGCCTTCCTTGACATGGACGGTGGTAACGATGCCGCCTTCCAGATGCTGCACGGTCTGCACGCGGTCGGAGGGAATCACCTGGCCGCTGGCAACGACGACATTCTCGACCGGGTAGAACAGGCCCACCAGCACCAGCACGCCCAGGGCCGCCAGCACGATGCGGCGCTGGTTGCGGCCGGGCTGCGGCGTGCCGGGTAGCGCTGGCCGCTCCAGGTTTTGCAGCACCTGGGGCAGGTGGTGAAGGGAGCGGGCCGTCATGATGCCAACTCCTGGGCCTGCGCCGGGCCGGATGTGGCCGATGGCTTGGCGGCAGCCGCGCTGCTGCGCGAGGCAGGCGCTTCGTTGGCGGCAGCCGCTGGCTTGCTGCTGACGCCAAAGAGCAGCGGCAGCATGTGCTCGGGCTGGCCCTGGTCCACCTGGCCGTCACCACGCACATGGTAGATATGCTGGGCGAGCGATGCGACGCGCAGCGAATGGGTGACGATGATGACCGTGTGCTTGGTCGCAATCTGGCGCAGGGTTTGCAGCAGCGCGGTTTCGCTCTCGAAATCCAGGTCGTTGCTGGGCTCGTCCAAGATCAGCACCGAGGGGTTGCGCAAGAACAGCTGGGCCAGGCCAAGCTTGCGCAGCTCGCCGGCCGACAGGCCCGCGCCGCCTTCGCCCAGGATGGTCTGGTAGCCCTGGGGCAGGCGGCTGATAAAGCTGTGCGCGCCCGACAGCTGGCAGGCTGCCAGAATCTGGCCGTCATCGGAATCGGGGCTGACCATGCGCAAGATATCGACAATGGGGCCGCTGAACCAGTAGGTTTGCTGCGCCAGGCAGCCCACCCAGCGGCCCAGGTCATTGCGCGGGAACTGCGCCATGTCGTACTCGTCGATCGAGATCGTGCCTTGCGTGGGCTGGTACAGGCCGGCGAGCAGCTTGGCCAGGGTGGATTTGCCCGCGCCATTGCGGCCCAGGATCGCATGGATGCCGCCGGGGCCGATCTGCAGCGACACCTGGTCCAGTGCCAAGTGGCCTGAGGGGTACTGGAAGCTGGCCTGCTCCAAGCGAAACACGCCGCGCGGGCGGGGCAGCGCAATGCGCTGGCTCTCAGGCTCCAGCGGCTCTTCCAGTGCTTCTTGCAGGCGGGCTGTGGCTTCGTTGGCGCGGGCGAGCGAGCGCCAGTTGCTGGCCAGCTGGGCAATCGGGCCCAGGGCCTTGCCCGACAGCAGATTCACCGCCATCAGGCTGCCGATGCTCATCCACTGCGCATTGATGGCCAGCGCGCCCACGGTGATGACGGCGACCGAGAACAAGGTCAGCAGCACATGGCTGGTTTCCTTGGCGTTTTCCATCTCGCCGTTTTTGTCAAAGCTCTCGGCCAGCCAGCGGTCATAGCCCGACTGCCAGGCCTGCTGGGCCGCTGCGTCATAGCCCAGCACCTTGAGGGTGCCGCGCGCATTGCAGATCTCGGCCGTGCCCCGGTCGAGCTGGCGCGCCTGCTCGACTTCTTCGACCCGGCCACTGCGCACCTCATCGGCCCACCACCAGGCCAGCACGCCCAGCACGACCATAGCCACCACGATCACCGGCAGCACCGGCCAGGCGATGATGCCGATCACGATCAGCGCGAGCAGGGCCATTGGCAGATCCAGCACCGAGGAGGCCACGCCGCCCGAGATGCAAGAGCGCATCGAGCCGACATCGCGAAACAGCTGCAACCACTGCGTGGCCGAGCGCTGCTCCAGGGTGAGCAGCGGGTGCGCCAGCATGGAGCGCATCAGGCTTTGTGAGACTTCGCGGTCGATCGTGGCGCCCGCTTCCCGCAGCGCACGGGCGCGCTTGCGGCGCAGGTACAGCTCGAGCGCCAGCATGCACAGCACGCCGGCCACCATGGCGGTGAGCGTGGCGGTGCCGCCGCGCGAGATGACACGGTTATAGACCTGCAGCAGGAAGATCGAGGGCAGCAGCCCCAGCAGGCTGATGGGCAGTGACAGCCAGACGGCCTGGTGCAAATGGCCTTTGGCATGGGCGAACGACGTCGCCATAGCAGCAGCGAACGGGCTGGCCGTCGCCGCTTCGGCCTCCTGGGCCTGCGCCGTGGCTTCGGTGCGTGACACCAAGACGCGGGGTAGCAGGTACTCGATCATGTTGGTCTCTCCCAATTCCTCTCAGCGATCCACTGTTGCGCTGCACAAATACACTATTTATTTATTGGTTTTTCTTATTAACTCGGAAACTCGACTGCGGTTTAGTCCGCCATTTCTTGTAATTTACTTTGATTTTTATCAAACATAGCGCGGATCGGTGATGGTAAGAAATTGTATTTTTTTATGACAAATGTCTCCCGCCCAGATACTAAATATAGGGGTTGTATAAATATTGGCGGAGCGGGAGTCTTAAAGCTTTTTTCTATGTAAATGTTCAACAAATTGAGGGTATTTGCTAATCAATAATTAATTGCGGAACAGCAATATGGTGAATCCACTGGTAAATACGCCAGTTGTTGGCTTGCAAAGGGTCTGCACCCATAAATGGCTCAATAAAAGCGGCTTGCTCTCGCGCATCTGGCGCCATAAACATGGCCGCTTCGGGGTGGAGGTATTGCGGCAGCTGGGCTTGCAAGGTTTTGCGCAGCGCAGCCAGCCAGCTGCAGCTTTGCAGGTGGCTGCGGGCCTGGGCCAAGCCCGGTTGCAGGGCCAGCTCGGCCACCGCCACCACAGACCAATCGGGGTGCGCCGAGGAGGCGCCCCCATGGGCCAGCAGGTGCCACTGCAGCCAGTGCCGGGTCAGCGCTTCGAGCGCTGCCATCTCAGGCGTGGCCATGCTGGTGGTACTGGCGCTGCTGCCTAGGGCGGCGCCGGGTGGGGGGGCTGGCGCATCGCTGGGCGCTGCGACCGCAGTGGATGCGCAGCCCTGCGCACCCATGCAATCGGCATAGGCGGCCAGCGCCACCAGGCGCCAGGCAGGCGCCAATGCGGCCGGTTTGGGCGTGGGCAGTGGCGGCTGCAAGTCGCTGTGCGCGGTCTGGCCCTTGCCGGGGGCCAGGCGCTGGGCCAGTTCGGCCATGACTGGCAGCACGGCGTCCAGC
>NZ_KE148654.1:0-1489 GCF_000410635.1 Comamonas sp. B-9 | reverse complement strand
CTCGTTGCTCCAAGGGCTGTGGGCCGGCTCGGGCACGGCCAGCGCCTGCAGCATCGCGATGCTGGCCTCGCTCTGGGGCAAGGCGGCGCCGCTGGCCTGCAACGGGGGCAGGTCAGCGCGCGGCAACTGCGTCAAATAACCTTCGCTGTTGACAAACAGGCCTTGCAGATGCAGCAGCCAGTACGCGCGGGGCAGGCGGTCCGGCTGCTCGCCCATGCCGGGCAGCCATGCGCTCGGTGCCGGGGCCGTGCTGGACCAACGTTGGGGCGGCACCAGTTGCACCTGCTCCAGGCTCTCGTCGGCCAGCGCCCAGGCCGACACCGCCAGGCGCGGGCTAGCCGGTGCGGCACCGCCTTGCAGCGCACTGATATGCGAGGGCCAGTCAATGCGCAGCTCCAGGCAGTCGAGGCTGCGGCTCCAGGCCCATTGCCGCACCTGGGTGGTGCCGGCGCGCCAGGCCGCCTCCAGCGTGGCGCGGCGCACATAGAAGGTCGCCACAGGCTCTCCTGGTGTCGCCACGCTCAGCAGCAAGATGCAGTCGCCAAACGGCTCGGGCAGGGGGCTGGTGCGGGTTTTCAAATAGTCCAGGCCCAGGCCCAGTTGCTGGACCAGGCTGGGCTGTTTGCTCCAGCGGTGGGGTGCTTGGTGCGCCAACACATGTCCTCCAGGGGCTGAGACAAGGGAAGCGGCATGGCGATGCAGGGCGCCATGCCTTGCCAGGGCATGGGGCACTCAGCGGTATTCGAACTCGACCCGGCGGTTGCGCTGGTGGGCCTCTTCGCTGCTGCCGGTATCGGCCAGGCGTTCCTTGCCATAGCTCACGGCCTCGACACGGGCGGGGTCCACCCCCAGGGTCTGCAAGCTGCTGCGCACCGACTCGGCCCGTTTTTGGCCCAGCGCCAGGTTGTATTCGATGCCGCCACGTGCATCGGTGTGGCCCTGCAAGGTCAGCGACTGGCCAGGGTGGCTGCGCATCCAGCGTGCATGGCTCTCCAGCACGGGGCGGTCAGCCGGGCGCACGGTGTAGGAGTCAAAGTCGAAATACACGGTATGGGCCGTATCGGCCGGCCCCTTGTTGCCCGGCTGTGCGGTGGCCACGACCGGCGCCACGCCCGATTGGGCGGGCTCGGCCGCAGGTTTGGACAGCGCGTAATGGTGCTCCTCACGTTTGGAGGTGGTGGAGCTGCTGCCGCAGGCCGCCAGGCCCAGGGCCAGAGCGGCGGCGACAGAAAGAGGGAGAAGTTTGAACATGGCAATCCTTGATGGGGCCCCGCGCTTGCCTGGAAACCAGGCAAGCGCTGCAGACCCATGGGGATGGAAGCGGGTCACTGATCAGCGCAAGGTGCGCTGTATCAGGCCAGTTGGTGGTGCAGCAGGTCTTGCGGCAGCACGCTGTGTGCATCGCCGCTCGCCACACTGCTGATGGCAGTAGCCACCGGCTGCAGCGCGCTGCCGGCCGTGCTGGCCACGAAGTGCGGCGCTGCCGTGC
>NZ_APCR01000157.1:0-9908 GCF_000410635.1 Comamonas sp. B-9 | reverse complement strand
CACCCAGCAAGCCGCTGACCAGGCCTGTGTTGCCGGTCAGGCCGCCCAGCAGCCCCCCCGTTGCGCCGGTACTGCCCAGCACGCTGCCCAGTACGCCCTGGTCACCGAGCAGGCCGTCCACCACACCGCCCAGGCCCGCTGCTGCGCCGCCCGAGGTGGCGCCACCCAGCCCGGCCAGGACATCGTGTACGGCCGAGACCACCGGCTCCAGTGCCTGGCCCGTCTCCTGCGTCAGGCCATTGACCGCCGAGGTCACGACGCCCAAGGGGCCGCTGCTGGTGCTGGTCAGGTTGTCGACCACACTCGTCACCGGTGCCAGTACGCCGCTTTGCGGATCCAGCAATGTATCGACCACCGCGTTGACCGGCGCTGCGACGGTGCCGCCGACCAGGTCACCGACCAGGTTCTGCGCCGTGGTCACCATACCGTTGCCATCGGCGCCGCCGGAGCCATTGCCCAGCAGTCCGCCCAGCAGACCACCGTCACCGGTCAGGCCACCGAGCAGTCCACCTTCGCCGGTGATGCCGCCCAGCAAGCCGCCATTGCCGCCGACGACGCCGCCCAGCAGACCACCGTCACCAGTCAGACCGCCGAGCAGACCGCCTTCGCCGGTGAGGCCGCCCAACAGGCCGCCATTGCCGCCAACAACACCACCCAGCAGACCGCCTTCGCCGGTGAGGCCGCCCAACAGGCCGCCATTGCCACCGATGACACCACCCAGCAGGCCACCGTCACCGGTCAGGCCACCCAGCAGGCCGCCTTCTCCCGTCAATCCGCGCAGCAAGCCGCCGACCGCACCACCGGAGGTGCCGCCGCTCAGGCCCGCAATGACATCGTGCACGGCAGAGACGACCGGCTCCAGCGCTTGGCCAGGCACTTGGGTTAGGCCATTGGCCACCGAGGTCACGACGCCCAAGGGGCCGCTGCCGCTCTGGGTCAGACCTTCGACAATGCTGGTCACTGGCGCCAATACGCCGCTTTGTGGATTCAGCAGGGTATCGACCACCGCATTGACCGGCGCTGCGACGGTGCCGCCAACCAGGTCACCCACCAGGTTCTGTGCCGTAGTGACTACACCGCTGCCATCGGCCCCGCCGGAGCCGGAGCCCAGCAATCCGCCGAGCAGACCACCGTCACCGGTCAGCCCGCCGAGCAGTCCGCCTTCGCCGGTGATGCCACCCAGCAAGCCGCCATTGCCGCCGACCACGCCTCCCAGCAGACCGCCTTCACCAGTCAGACCGCCGAGCAGACCGCCTTCGCCGGTGAGGCCACCCAGCAAGCCGCCATTGCCGCCGACAACGCCGCCGAGCAGACCGCCTTCACCGGTCAGACCGCCGAGCAGACCGCCTTCGCCGGTGAGGCCACCCAGCAAGCCGCCATTGCCGCCGACAACGCCGCCGAGCAGACCGCCTTCACCGGTCAGACCGCCGAGCAGACCGCCTTCGCCGGTGAGGCCACCCAGCAAGCCGCCATTGCCGCCGACAACGCCGCCGAGCAGACCGCCTTCACCGGTCAGACCGCCGAGCAGACCGCCTTCGCCGGTGAGGCCACCCAGCAAGCCGCCATTGCCGCCGACAACGCCGCCGAGCAGACCGCCTTCACCGGTCAGACCGCCGAGCAGACCGCCTTCGCCGGTGAGGCCACCCAGCAAGCCGCCATTGCCGCCGACAACGCCGCCGAGCAGACCGCCTTCACCGGTCAGACCGCCGAGCAGACCGCCTTCGCCGGTGAGGCCACCCAGCAAGCCGCCATTGCCGCCGACAACGCCGCCGAGCAGACCGCCTTCACCGGTCAGACCGCCGAGCAGACCGCCTTCGCCGGTGAGGCCACCCAACAGGCCACCATTGCCGCCGATGACACCACCCAGCAGACCGCCATCACCGGTCAGGCCACCCAACAGGCCTCCTTCACCAGTAAGGCCGCCGAGCAAGCCGCCGACTGCGCCACCGGATGCGCCGCCGCTCAGACCTGCGACAACATCGTGCACGGCAGAGACGACCGGCTCCAGCGCCTGGCCAGGCACCTGGGTCAGGCCATTGGCCACCGAGGTGACAGCGCCGAGCGGGCCGCTGCCGGTATGGGTGAGGCTTTCCACCAAGCTGGTCACAGGGGCCAACGCGCCGCTTTGTGGATTGAGGAGGGTATCGACCACGGCATTGACCGGTGCTGCAGCCGTGCCGCCGACCAGGTCGCCCACCAGGTTCTGTGCCGTCGTCACTGCGCCGCTGCCATCGGTGCCGCCAGAGCCGGAGCCCAGCAGCCCGCCGAGCAGACCGCCGTCACCGGTCAGGCCTCCCAGCAGGCCGCCATTGCCGCCAACAACGCCGCCGAGCAGACCGCCTTCGCCCGTCAGGCCGCCCAGCAGACCGCCTTCACCGGTGAGGCCTCCCAGCAGGCCGCCATTGCCGCCCACAAGGCCTCCCAGCACGCCGCCGACCACGGTACCAATCAGGCCGCCGCCCAGTCCGCCGCCGGCACCACCGTCGCCGATGCTGCCCAGGCCGGCAATCAGCTCGTTCAAGGTACCGATGACGGGTTGCAGCCCTTGGCCTTCCACCTGGGTGAGGCCGCTGACCAACTGGGTCAATACGCCCAGCGGGCCGCCTTCGACCGAGGTCAGGCCTTCGAGCACCGAAGTCACCGTGGCCAGGGTGCCCGTGCCGGGGTTGAGCAAGCTGTCGAGCAGCTGGCCCACTGGCTCGGCGACCGTGCCGCCGAGCAGGCCATCGACCACATCCTGCGCCGTGGTCACCAGGCCGCCATCGGTCGCGCCGCCATCAGGGACCAGGCCGCCCAGCACACCGCCGACGATGCTGCCGATCAAACCGCCGCCCAAGCCACCGCCCAGGCCGCCTTCACCGATGCTGCCCAGGCCGGCAATCAGCTCGTTCAAGGTGCCGATGCCCGGTTGCAGGCCTTGGCCTTCGACCTGGGTCAGTCCGCTGACCAGCTCGGTCAGCACGCCCAGCGGGCCGCCTTCGACCGAGGTCAGGCCTTCGAGCACGGTGGTCACCGTGGCCAAGGTGCCGCTGCCGGGGTTGAGCAGGCTATCGAGCAGCTGGCCCACCGGCTCGGCGACCGTGCCGCCTAGCAAACCATCGACGACATCCTGCGCCGTGGTCACCAGGCCGCCATCGGTGGCGCCGCCACCCGGGACCAGGCCGCCCAGCACACCGCCGACGATGCTGCCGATGATGCCGCCTCCCAGGCCGCCTTCGCCCACATTGCCCAAGCCGGCAATCAGCTCGTTCAAGGTGCCGATGACGGGCTGCAGCGCCTGGCCTTCGACCTGGGTCAGGCCATTGACCAGCTCGGTCAATACACCCAGCGGGCCGCCGTCTACCGAGGTCAGACCTTCGAGCACCGAAGTCACGGTGGCGAGGGTGCCGCTGCCGGGGTTGAGCAGGCTGTCGAGCAATTGACCCACAGGCTCGGCCACCGTGCCTCCCAGCAGGCCATCGACAACCTCTTGTACCGTCGTCACCAGACCGCCGTCGGTCGCGCCACCGCCAGGCACCAGACCGCCGAGGATGCTGTCGACGATGGAGCCGATCAGGCCGCCGCTGATACCACCTTCACCAATGCTGCCCAAGCCGGCAATCAGCTCGTTCAAGGTACCAATCAGCGGTTGCAGTGCCTGGCCGTCCACTTGGGTGAGGCCACGGACCAACTCGGTCAAGACACCCAGCGGGCCGCCTTCGACACTGGTCAGGCCTTCGAGCAAACCGGTGACGGTTGCGAGCGTGCCATCGGTCGGGTGCAGCAGGCTGTCGATCAACTGGCCCACCGGCTCTGCCACCGTGCCGCCGAGCAAACCGTCCACCACGTCTTGCACCGTGGTCACGATGCCGGGGCCGTCCGTCCCACCGGGCGGTGTGCCGGAGCCGCCGCCCAGCAAGCCGCCCAGCAGACCACCCACGCCCGCCAGCAGCTCACCGAGCGGGCTGTTCTCACCGAGCAGACCGCCCAACACCTGGTTCACCAGACCGGGAATGCCTTCGGTCGATGTGGGATCGCCCAGACCTGCGATCAGCTGGTTGAGGGTTGCCACCAGCGGCTCCAGCCCTTGGTCCTGGATATTGACCAGGCCATCGACCAGCTCGGTCAGCACACCCAGAGGGCCACCATTGGTGTTCGTCAACTGCTCCAGCACGCTGGTTACCACCGCGAGGGTTCCCGTCGATGGGTTGATCAGCGAATTGACCAGATCCGTGACGGGCGCCACCAAGGTGCCACCGCCCAGCGCGCCCAGTACGTCCTCGACTGAGGTGATCAGGCCATGGCCGTCCGTAGGGTCGGTGGGGTTGGTTGGATCCGTAGGGTTGGTCGGGTTGGTTGGATTCGTTGGATCCGTCGGGTTGGTTGGATTGGTCGGGTTCGTGGGATCCGTTGGATTAGTCGGATTGGTAGGGTTGGTCGGGTCCGTGGGGTTCGTAGGGTTGGTTGGATTGGTGGGATCCGTAGGGTTGGTCGGGTTCGTCGGATTGGTGGGATCCGTGGGGTTGGTTGGGTTGGTCGGGTTGGTAGGATTCGTCGGATTGGTAGGGTCCGTCGGATTTGTTGGGTTGGTAGGGTTGGGGGGATTCGTGGGATCCGTAGGATTGGTTGGATTTGTGGGGTTGGTTGGATTGGTCGGGTTCGTAGGATCCGTGGGGTTTGTCGGATTGGTGGGGTTCGTAGGGTTGGTCGGATTCGTGGGATCCGTAGGATTGGTTGGATTTGTGGGGTTGGTTGGATTGGTCGGGTTCGTAGGATCCGTCGGATTAGTCGGATTCGTTGGGTTAGTCGGGTTCGTTGGATTGGTGGGGTTGGTCGGGTTCGTAGGGTTTGTGGGGTTCGTTGGATTGGTAGGGTTGGTCGGATCCGTGGGATTGGTCGGATTCGTTGGGTTGGTTGGGTTGGTGGGATCGGTGGGGTTGGTCGGATCCGTAGGACTGGTGGGGTCCGTCGGGTTGGTAGGGTTGGTCGGATCCGTGGGGTTGGTAGGGTTCGTTGGATTGGTGGGGTTGATGGGCGGCGTGCGGTCGTCGTCGTCATCGCCGCTGTCCAGCGCCGCAGCAATCAGCGCGCCGCCACCAATGCCGACCAGGCCGGCGAGCAGAAAATCGCCCAAGGTGGAGCCACCGGCTTCGGCCGTTTCCTGGGTCACCACCAGGCCCAAGGCGTCGGTGTCGTCACCGGCAGGGGCCACATCGACCTTGCCCGAGGCGAGGTCCAGCGCCATCGCGCCTGTGCCGTCGGCGCCTGCCTGGTAGCCCAGCGTGGCCTCGGTGCCACCTGCAAATGTGCCCACCAGCTTCTGGCCACCGGCACCGCTGAATTGCGCCTGCGCGCTGCCATCGGCGGGCACGATGATCTTGTCGCCCACTTGCAAGGCCGTGCCTGCGGGGGCCGCCATCGTCTGGCCGTCACGCACGATCTGCACGCCGGCGCTGGCCTGGGACAGCGTGGCAGGGGTGCCTTTGGCCGATGCGGCCATCGCTGCGCCACTGCCGGTTTGGGACGCCATGCCGTGGGTGGCCAGTGCAGCAACTGCGGTATTCGAGGGGAGGGCGGTGGAGGTGGTCATTTTCTCTGTCCTGTAGAAAATTGAAATATCAAACGCAAGGGCTCCGACTTGCCTCGCGAGGCTTATCTGGGCGGAGACTGTGCAACTTGCGTGCCATGGATTTGTTTTTTATCTGCGTTCATTTGGTATTTCATAAGTCATTGAAATTTATGAATAAATATATTTGCTTACGGATGGATTGCAGTTTAAAAACTATGGTTTGATCTGGCGTTTAAGCAATGTCCAATGTTGTTCCCTCAGGCGTTACGTAACGTTCTGCGGTTATGGCGGAGCATTTCTGTAAATATTTGCTGCTTGGTGTATAAATAGGATTTAAATCATGATCCTGTGGTATCCATAAAAATTTACATAATGAATCGGGTGGCGGGCTCGCATACTATTTCTGCTGTCTCTTGCCGCATCCGTGTTTCTCCTGGTCACTGCGGCGCCGGCTTAAAGAAGCTGTTCAAAGAAATTCGTTGTATTTCCCCTGATTCCATGACTTTTAAAAAGCCATCTATGCGCATCGCGTCTCGTCACTTCTCTCCCCCTCTCTGGTTAAGGCAGGCACGGTTGCCAAAGTTGGTGGCTGCGCTGTTCGCAGGCGGTACGGCGGTATTGCTGGCACTGCCCGCGCATGCCGTACGCGAAGTGGATGCGGTGGCCCAGCTGCTGGAGCAGGGCCAGACCGAGCAGGCAGCAGCGCAGGCCGACCAGTTTTTGCAGCTGAACCCCCAGGACGCCGAGATGCGCTTTTTGCGCGGCGTGATCGCCACCGAGCAAAAGCAGCAGACCCAAGCCATCCAGATCTTTTCGGCGCTGGCACGCGACTACCCGGCCATGCCCGAGCCCTATAACAACCTGGCCGTGCTGTATGCCGCCCAGGGCCAGGACCGCAAGGCCGTCGATGCGCTGGAGCAGGCCATCCGTGCCCAGCCCGGCTATGCCACCGCCTATGAAAACCTGGGTGATCTGTATGCGCGCATGGCCAGCCAGTCCTATGGCAAGGCCTTGGAGTTGGACAGCGCCCGCCACGGCATTGCGCCCAAGCAGGCGCTGATCGCGCAGATTGCGCCGGGCAGGCATGGGGCTGCGGTGCCAGTGACAGCGGTGGCAGCAGCCGCGCCGCCCGCCCCGGGCTTGACCCCGATGCAAGCTGCGGCTGCGGTACCTGCACCCGCACCTGCACCTGCACCCGAGCCTGTGCTGGCAGAGCGCATATCCTCGGCAACCCCGCTGCAGCTGGCCGCTGCAGAGGCGGCATGGTCATCGGCCAAGTCATCGGACAGGCCAGCAGCCAGTGCCGCCGCCAAAGCAAGCGCGGCGCCGGACGCCGCACCTGCCGCGACGGACTTGCAGACGCTGGATGGCTCCCCTGCCGCGGTGGAGGCCGCCGTGCAGGCCTGGGCCCAGGCCTGGGCCCAGCAAGACATGGATGCCTACCTGGCCGCCTATAGCCCCGCCTTCAAACCCGCCGATGGCAGCAGCTTGGCAGCGTGGAAGCAGTCACGCCGCCAGCGCATTGTGGGCAAGTCTGAGATCAGCGTGGCGCTCAGCGATGTGCAGGTGGCCGTTGACGGCGCCCGCGCCACGGCCCGCTTTGTGCAGGCCTATGCGGCAGGCGCGCTCAAGAGCAACTCCCGCAAGACCTTGGTGCTGCAGCCCGAGCAAGGGCAGTGGCGCATTGTGCGTGAGACCGTGGGGCGCTGACACCCCGTTTGAACAGAACAAGGCGCCTGCCCTTTTGGAGCAGGCGCCTTGGTTTTGAGGGTGCAAAGGGCCGTTACGCCAGGCGCTGCGGCTGCCGGGTACCTATGGCGCTTATGAGCGTGCCTGCGACAGGTTGGCGAAGCTCACCGCCGCGCTGATGGTGATCAGCAGCTGGCTGGCCACGCGGCAGTCGGTAACGGGCGCCTGCAGCGCGCCGCTGCTCCAGCGCTGGCGGCTGGCCTGCGTATGGGGCAGCCTGGGCCAGACCATGCGCTGGTAGCAGGTCTTGAACAGCGACTGCATGCCTGAGAAAAACTGGCTGCGCTGGGCATGGCTGGCAAACAGTGGTTTGCCGTGCTGCAAAGAGCATTCCATCAGCGCGGCCGACACCCAGGGCTCGGGGTGCAGCTTGCTGTGTTCCTCGTCCTGCGCCAGGGCCTGCAGCTGCTGCCAGGCGGCATGCAGCCATGGGCTGTCGCCGTCTGCAGTGGGGCTGCCAGTGGCAGCTTGCAGGTCCGAGGGCTGCTGCCCACTCTTTTGCAGGCTTTGCAAGGCCAGCTGGGCCCAGGGGGCGGTGGCACCTGCGCCGCGAGCGGCCTTGCCATGGAGCTGCTGCGACAGCAGGCCGATCAGGTCGCGCAGCGCGGTGGCGCAGCCGGCGCCCGGGTAGAGGTGGACATACTGCACCAGCACGATCAGGCTCATGGCCTTGAGCAGGTCGCTGCCGCATTCATGCAGGCTCCAGCGCTGCATCTGCTCGGCCTGGTAGGCAATGGCGCGGTGTATGGTCATCGACGAGCTTGGCGTCGGTGCGCTTTGGCGCTGGGTGAGCAGCAAGGCGTAGGTGATGCCCAGGTGGTCGACCAAGGTGCTGGCTTCGGGCCAGCTGCCGTCTTCGCTTTGGCTGCGGGCCAGCAGCTCCTGCGTGGCCTGGTAGATGGCCGAGGCCGCGCTGCCGTGGCTGCCCCGGGGTGCCGAGGGGTCGGGGCGGGGCAGGGTGCGCATCTCGCCGAGCGGGCTGATGTGCAGGCCTTCGAGCAGCAGTTGCCAGCGGCCCTGCGTGCTGGCGGGCACCGGATCGCTCAGCAGCTGCAGGCGGGCGAGCGAGCGCGTCATGCGGTGGCTGAGCAGGGCGAGCATCTCGGCGCGCTCCTGCGCGCTGTCGGCCAGGCTCCAGGACTGGCGCAGGTCGGACAGCGCATCCTGCGGGTCATCCCCGGGCAGCGGCAGCACGGCGGGCGCCCAGTCAATGCGCAGCTCCACGCCGGTGGCATTGAAGGCCCAGGCCCATTGGCGCATGCGCGCAGCGCCCTCCGTCCAGGCATCGGCAACGCTGGGCTGCTGGATGCTGAAGCTGGTGATGGGCAGGTTCTGCGCGGTGATGGTGAAGAACATCAGGCAGCCGTCATAGGGCTGGGGCAGATCCACCGCCTGCTGCGCCACAAAGCGGGCAGCCAGGCTCAGCTGGTGGGCCAGGCCGGGTGCGCAATGCACCTCCATGCACAGATGGCGCTCCTGCGCTTCGTCGAACAGCGTCTCGCAGACCTCTGGGCTGAGCAAGGGGGCGTTGTGGGTCATGTGCAGGTCTCCGGTCTGGGGGCTGGCCTCAAGGGCAAATGCCCAGGCCTTGTCTTTAGGAGTGCAACTCCTGTGCCAGCCTGCGAACCCGTTTCTGTTACATCTGTGAAATTTCAAAGTTTGTTGTTTTAAATGATTATTTTTAATTTTAGTAGCCTTTTGGTGCGGCGCAGGAGCCAGTTTTTCGGCCACTTGTTACGGAGGTGTTACGTAACGTTCTTGCTTTGTGCGGGGAGCGTTCCACCGCCCGGCAGCCGGCCCCTGGCGCAGGCAGGGTCTGTATAATCGGCCGGTTTTTGGCGCGCGCCAGGCGGGGCTTTTTCTGCCAACGGATGTGTGTACAGATACACAAGATTTCTGGCTGTTTTCTGCGGCTTTGGTCCACTGCAACGAGAAAATCCCCCATGCAAAGTGCTTTCCCAGCGCGCTCTACCCTGCGATCCCTGGTGCCCGTCCTTTTTCGCCAGCGCTGGGCGGCGGTCTGCGTAGGTGTGCTGATGGGTGGCGCAGCGCTGCAGGCGCAAGCCGCGCCCACGTCGCCTGCATCGCCTGCCGTGGCAGAGGTGAGCCAGTTGCTGCAGCAGGGCAAGGCGGCGCAGGCGGCCAAAGAGGCCGATGCCTATCTGCGCAAGCAGCCCGGCGATGTGGAAATGCGCTTTTTGCGCGGCGTGATCGCGACCGAGCAAAAGCAGCATGCGCAAGCGATCAAGATCTTCCAGGACCTGACCCGCGATTACCCCGGCATGCCCGAGCCCTACAACAACCTGGCCGTGCTGTATGCCGCCGATGGCCAGGACCGGAAGGCCGCGCAGGCGCTGGAGCAATCGATGCGCACCAACCCCAGTTATACGACGGCGCATGAGAACCTGGGCGACCTCTACGCCCGCATGGCCAGCGATGCCTATGCCAAGGCCTTGCAGCTGGAAGGCGCGCCCAAGCAACAGGGCCCCCAACTGGCGCTGATCACGCAGATTGTTCCGGCCTCACTCGCCAATGGAAAGAACGCGCTGGTGCAGGCCCGTGCCGATGTGCCGCCCAAACCGGTGGCGCCCCCGCCGCCAGCACCTGCGCC
>NZ_KE148653.1:7748-29243 GCF_000410635.1 Comamonas sp. B-9 | reverse complement strand
AGCTGCGCCGTGGCGACCTGCCGCGCCTGCTGGCGATGGCCGGCATGGGTGCGGTCGTGGGGCCGGTCGCGCTGGCTTGGGGTCTGCAGCGCACCAGCGGTTCCAGCGCATCGCTGATGCTGACGCTGGAGGCCGTGTTCACGGCCATCCTGGCCTGGCGCTGGTACGGCGAGACGCTGGACCGGCGCGTCATCGCGGCCGTCGCACTGTTGCTGCTGGGCGGCGTGGTGTTGGTGCTGGAGCAAGGCCTGGCCGGCCAGGTTCAGTTGCTCGGACTGCTGGCCGTGACGGTGGCCACCATCGCCTGGGGCGTGGACAACACGCTGTCGCGCGGTGTGGCCGACCGTGACCCGGGCCAGGTCGTCGTGGTCAAGGCCACGCTGGGCACCGTGGCAACCGTTCTGATGGCCTGGCTGTGGGGCGAGCCGGTCCCAGGACTGGCAACCGTGCTGGCATTGTTGGCCGTGGGTGCAACCGGCTACGGCCTGAGCCTGCGCTTTTACCTACTGGCGCAGCGCGAGTTCGGCGCCGCACGCACGGGTTCGGTGTTCGCTTTCGCGCCCTTCATCGGCGCCCTCGGCGCTTTTGCATTGGGCGACCGGTCGGGGTCGTGGTTGATGGGCCTGGGTGGGGTGTTCATGATTTGCGGCGTGGTGCTGCACCTGGCCGAGAGGCACGAGCACTCCCATACGCACGAGGCCCTCGAGCATGAGCACGCGCACACCCATGACGACGACCATCACCTGCACGGCCATGACGTGATGCCTGCTGGCCCACACAGCCATCCGCATCGCCATACGTCAGTCAAACATGCTCATCCACACGTGCCCGACGCACATCACCAGCATCCGCATTGACCCAGCGGTGCGGCAGGAGCTCACCGATACGGCTTGCAGGCTGAGTGGGCAGGCGCTCCAGCACGTCGCGTAGGTAGGCATAAGGGTCGTGCCCGTTGAGCCGCGCCGAGTGCACCAAGCTCATCACGGCCGCGGCGCGTCGACCAGCACGCAAGCTGCCGGCGAACAACCAGTTGGCTCGTCCAAGGGCCACTGGTCTGATTTGGTTTTCGACGCGGTTGTTGTCTGGCGGCAGCCGACCGTCCTCCAGATAGCGCGCCAGTGCGTTCCAGCAGCCGAGGCTGTACTGGATGGCTCGGGCCGTGGCGGAGCCACTGGGCACCAGCGCGCGCTGCTGCAGCAACCACGCATGCAGCAGGTCGGCCACCGGTTTGGCTTCACTCCTGCGCCGTTGGAGTCGCTCCTCAGCGCTCAACTCCTGCAACTGCCGTTCGATGTCGTACAGGCGCGTGAAGAACCGCAGCGCCTGTTCGGCAACCGTGCTCTGGTGGCTGACCCACAGGTCGTAGAACTTGCGCCTCGCATGGGCCAGGCAACCCGCTTCGACGACGCCCATCTCGAAGAGCGCCTTGTACCCAGAGAACTGGTCGCAAACCAGCGTGCCGCGCCATCCGCCCGATGGCGTCACGCCAAGGAACTCACGCGCGTGCTGGCCTGCGCGGCTCTCGGCGAAGTCGAAGACCACGGCGTGCATGCCGGAGAAGTGACCCTGCCTCGTTTCCACGTACATCAAGTCATGCAGCCAAGCGGGTGCTCTCCCAGATCACTGGGGGCAGGAAGCCGTTGGCCGAGTGCAAGCGCTGGCGGTTGTACCAGCCTTCGATCCAATCGACGATGTCCAGCCTGGCCTGCGCCCGCGTGTCGTAGCGTACCTGATGGATGCGCTCGACCTTCAGCGTTTTGAAGAAGCTTTCCATCGGCGCGTTGTCCCAGGCATTGGCCCTCCTGCTCATGGACATCGTGATGCCCAACTCGGCGGCCAACGCTCGGTAGCGCCCGCCTGCGTACTGGGATCCGCGGTCGGTGTGGACCAGCAGCCCCTTGGCAGGCTTGCGCAGCCACCATGCCGACTTCAAGGCGGTGCACACCAGCGTGGCGTCAATGTTCTCGGACATCGACCAGCCCACGATGCGCCGGCCGGCCAGGTCCATCACGGCCGCCAAGTACAGCCAGCCCTCGCCGGTGGGCACGTACGTGATGTCTGCCACCCAGGCCTGGTCGCGCTGCCAGCCATCAAAGCGCCGGTCCAGCAGATTCGGTGCCACTGGCAAGCGGTGCGCCGAATCGGTGGTCACCACGAACGGCCTTCTGTACACCGGGCGCAGGCCTTGGCGCCGCAGGCTCTTTCGCACTCGCTCGGCGCTAACGACTTCGCCCTGCTGGCGCAGCTTGTGGACGATCCGAGGGCGGCCATAGCTTCGGCGGCTGGCATCGTGGATGGCGGCCACCTTGGCATCTAGAGCCTGGTTGGCCAGTGTGCCGGCACTGGGCGGGCGCACGCGCCATTGGCAGTACCCGCTGCGGGACACCTGCAGCACGCGGCACAGCCGGCTGACGGTGTACTGGTCGCGATGCTCATCGATCCAGGCGTACTTCATCGCGACCCCCTGGCGAAGTACGCCGTCGCTTTTCGAAGGACTTCCACGTCCAGCTTCGCGTCGGCCAACTCCCTGCGCAGGCGGCTGTTCTCCGCCTCCAATTCGCTCACCGGGCGCCGCGTGGGTGCCTCACTGGGCGGCGCCACCGCGCCGCTGGCGCCGGCCGATGCAGTGCCACGCCTGGACCAGTTGCCCAGCGTCGCCACCGGCACGCCGAGGCGCCGTGCGGCCTCATGCCCTCCTACCGACGCCGCGAGCCTGACAGCCTCAGCCTTGAACTCCTGTGTGTACTGCCTCTTGGGCAGCTTGCCTTCTCTCATTTCGATTCTCCGTACCTCTGAAGTTATCAACTTCCTGCTGTACGTGAAATCGAGGCAGGGTCAAAGTGCTTGCGTACTGCCTGGACGTCCAGCCGTGATTCCACCAAGGCTCTTGCCTTCACCAAGCTTGGGGCCTATGACGGTGCCATTCAGCAACTCGCAAACCCACGAGGGTGGGCCCTCGCCACTGTCTCAGTGGTCGGGTTCTCCGACGCCCAAGTCCCACCGTTGATGGAGGGGTCGTCTCAGAAAACGGAAAATAAAGCACGCTAAGCCGGTGGCAGCGGTCGCAATGGCCTGAACTTCCCCGCACCGACCTTGGCACTGCTGCGCCATAGGTAATCGCCGGTCAGGTTGATATGCTCCCACCCCAGCGGTGACAGATATTGCAGCAACGTGTCGTCCAGCGCCTTGCCGTGGGCACGCAAAGCACTGGTGGCACGCTCCAGATAGACCGTGTTCCACAACACGATGGCCGCCGTCACCAGATTGAGGCCGCTGGCCCGGTAGCGCTGCTGCTCAAAACTGCGGTCGCGGATTTCACCCAATCGGTAGAAGAAGACCGCCCTGGCCAGCGCGTTGCGCGCCTCGCCCTTATTCAGCCCCGCATGGACGCGGCGGCGCAGCTCCACGCTTTGCAGCCAATCCAGAATGAACAGCGTGCGCTCGATGCGCCCCAGCTCGCGCAGGGCGACGGCCAAGCCGTTTTGGCGCGGATAGCTGCCGAGCTTGCGCAGCATCAGCGAGGCCGTCACCGTGCCCTGCTTGATCGAAGTGGCCAGCCGTAGGATTTCATCCCAATGAGCGCGAATAGCCTTGATGTTCAGCCTGTCGCTGCTAATCATCGGCTTGAGTGCATCGTAGGCAGTATCGCCCTTGGGAATGAACAGCTTGGTGTCGCCCAGGTCGCGGATGCGCGGCGCGAACCGGAATCCCAGAAAGTGCATCAGGCCGAACACATGATCGGTGAAGCCCGCCGTGTCGGTGTAGTGTTCCTCGATACGCAAGTCAGACTCGTGGTACAGCAGGCCATCGAGCACATAGGTCGAGTCGCGCAAGCCGACGTTGACCACCTTGGCGCTGAAGGGCGCGTATTGGTCGGAGATATGGGTATAGAACGTCCGCCCAGGGCTACTTCCATACTTCGGATTGATATGCCCGGTGCTCTCTGCCTTGCTGCCGGTTCGGAAGTTCTGGCCGTCCGACGATGACGTGGTGCCGTCGCCCCAGTTTCCGGCGAAGGGTTGTCGAAACTGTGCGTTCACCAGCTCGGCCAGCGCCGTCGAATAGGTTTCGTCGCGAACGTGCCAGGCTTGCAGCCAAGACAGCTTGGCGTAGGTGGTGCCAGGGCAGGACTCGGCCATCTTGGTGAGCCCAAGATTGATACCATCAGCCAGAATCGTCGTCATCAGCAAGGTTTTGTCCTTGGCCGTGTCGCCGGTCTTCAGGTGTGTGAAGTGGCGCGTGAAGCCCGTCCATTCATCGACCTCCATCAGCAACTCGGTGATCTTGAGGTGCGGCAGCAACATCGCCGACTGGTCAATCAAGGCTTGCGCGGCGTCTGGCACCGCTGCGTCCAGCGGCGTGATCTTCAGGCCCGATGCAGTGGTGATGATGGCATCCGGTAAGTCGTTGGTCGCCGCCATGCGGTTGACTGTGGCGAGTTGCGCCTCCAATAATTCCAGTCGGTCATGCAGATATTGGTCGCAGTCGGTGGCCACGGCCAGTGGCAATTCGCTGGCCAGCTTCAGGGTGGCGAACTTCTCGATCGGCACCAGGTATTCGTCGAAGTCCTTGAACTGGCGCGAACCCTGCACCCAAACATCACCAGAGCGCAGTGCGTTCTTCAGCTCCGACAGGGCGCATAACTCGTAGTAACGCCGGTCAATACCCTCGTCGGTCAGAACCAGCTTTGCCCAGCGCGGCTTGATGAATGCGGTTGGCGCATCGGCGGGCACCTTGCGCGCGCTGTCGCTGTTCATGCCGCGCAGCACGTCGATGGCATCGAGCACACCCTTGGCGGTGGGCGCGGCGCGCAGTTTGAGCACGTCCAGGAACTGCGGCGCATAGCGGCGCAGCGTGGCGTAACTCTCGCCGATATGGTGCAGGAAATCAAAATCGGCAGGCCGCGCCAGCGTTTGCGCCTCGGTGACGTTGGCGGCGAAGGTGTCCCACGGCATGACCGCTTCGATGGCGGCGAACGGATCGCCGCCGCTTTGTTTGGCTTCAATCAGCGCCTGACCGATGCGCCCATACATCCGCACCTTGTCGTTGATCGCCTTGCCGGAAGCCTGGAACTGCTGTTGATGCTTGTTCTTGGCCGCATTGAACAGCTTGCCGATGATGCGGTCGTGAAGGTCGATGATTTCATCAGTGACGGTGGCCATGCCCTCGATGGCCAGTGCTACCAAGGTGGCGTAACGCCGCTGCGACTCGAACTTGGCCAGGTCGGCGGGCGTCATCTGGCCGCCCTCGCGGGCGATCTTGAGCAAGCGGTTTTGGTGTACCTGCCGTTCGATGCCAGCAGGTAGGTCAAGCGCCTGCCAGGCTTTGAGGCGTTCGATGTGTTCAAGCATGTGGCGCGAGTTCGGCTTGGCGGGCGATTGGCGCAGCCACGCTAGCCACGTCATTTTGCTACCATCCTTGCGCTTGAGCAGTTCGTCCAGGCGCTGGCGATGGACAGGTATCAAGGAATCGGCCAATGCCGCATGGATGCTCCGGTTGGCACGGGTAATGGCCTCGGCGCTTGCGCGCTCGATGGCATTCATGGCGGGTAGGATGATGCTCTGCCGCCGCAGGTTTTCAACAAGGGTGCTGGCCAGCACAATGCCTTTGTCTGTTTGCAAGGCCAGTTCGGTCAGTGTATGCACGGCTTGCCGGTAGTGACTCATGGTGAAGGGCTTGAATCCAAACACCGTTTGCAGCTCGACCAAGTGCTCCCGCCGTGTCTGCTCGCGCTGGCCGTAATCGTTCCAGCTTTCCACCGGCACCTTGAGTTGTGCGGCCACCATGCGCAGCAGGGGCGGAAATGGAGGTTCATCGACGCCCAAGAAGATGCCAGGGAATCGCAAGTAGCAAAGCTGCACGGCGAAGCCCAATCGATTCGCGGCGCCGCGACGCTGACGGATCACCGACAGGTCGGTTTCGTTGAACGTGTAGTGCCGTATCAGTTCGTCTTTGGCATCTGGCAGTGCCAGCAGACTTTCGCGCTCGGTGGCGGACAGGATTGAGCGGCGTGGCATGGTCAGTCTTCCCGCAGGTACTGGTACAAGGTTTCGCGGCTGATGCCGAAGTCACGGGCCACCAAGGTTTTTTGGTCGCCTGCCGCAACTCGCCGTTTCAACTCGGCAATTTGTTCGCTGTTCAGCGATTTCTTTCGTCCCCGGTAGGCACCGCGCTGCTTGGCCAGCACGATTCCCTCGCGCTGACGTTCGCGGATCAGGGCGCGCTCGAACTCAGCAAAGGCTCCCATGACCGACAGCATCAGATTGGCCATCGGTGAGTCCTCGCCGGTGAACGTCAGCCCTTCTTTGACGAACTCCATGCGCACGCCCCGTTGTGTCAGCCCTTGGACGATGCGGCGCAGGTCATCAAGGTTGCGTGCCAACCTGTCCATGCTATGCACCACCACGGTGTCGCCCTCGCGGACGAAGGCCAGCAGCCTTTCAAGTTCGGGACGTTGTGTGTCCTTGCCTGAAGCCTTATCGGTGAATACCTTGCCGACTTCTATTTGTTCCAGTTGTCGATCAGGATTCTGGTCGAAGCTGCTGACGCGGACGTAGCCGATACGTTGACCTTGCAAGATGCCTCCAAAGGTAAAAATGTCAGGATGAAATCTATTACCCTTGACTGAATGTGTCAATAAATATAAATTCACTGTCATTTTCAGAAGACGACTGCACCATTCAGCGCGGTTTGAAGCCTGTTGTGCATACGGCTCCTGATAACCCGATATCAGGATTCCTCTGCACAAAACTCGTCTATGCTCAATACTCGTGTGCACCAAAGCGAGGTGAGCATGGCGACCGATACCGCACCGATTACCGAGCACGGCGTGGCCACCCTGCCAGAACAGGCATGGGAGCGTGCGCGTCGTCGTGCGGAGATCATTGGGCCGTTGGCGCAGTCGGAGACGGTTGGGCATGAAGCGGCCGACGCGGCAGCCCAGGCATTGGGGCTGTCCCGGCGGCAGGTCTACGTCCTGATCCGCCGTGCCCGGCTAGGTTCGGGGCTGGTCACTGACTTGGCTCTTGGGCAGTCGAGCGGTGGCAAAGGTAAAGGCCGCTTGCCGGAGTCGGTCGAACGAATCATCCGCGAGTTACTGCAAAAGCGCTTCCTGACCAAGCAGAAGCGTAGCTTGGCGGCGTTCCACCGCGAAGTTGTGCGGGCGTGCAAGCTGCAAAAGCTGCGGGTGCCGGCGCGCAACACGGTGGCACTGCGGATCGCCGGCCTCGATCCGCGCGAGGTCACTCACCGCCGGGAAGGACAAGATGCCGCCCGCGACCTGCAAGGTGTTGGTGGTGTTCCGCCACCCGTCTCCGCGCCGCTGGAGCAGGTGCAGATCGACCACACAGTCATCGACCTGATCGTGGTGGACGAGCGCGACCGGCAACCGATTGGCCGTCCGTACCTGACCCTCGCCATCGACGTATTCACCCGCTGCGTGGTTGGCATGGTCGTTACGCTGGAAGCCCCGTCCGCCGTCTCGGTCGGCTTGTGCTTGGTGCATGCCGCCTGCGACAAGCGCCCTTGGTTGGAAGGGTTGAACGTAGAGATGGATTGGCCGATGAGCGGCAAGCCCAGACTGCTCTACTTGGACAACGCGGCTGAGTTCAAGAGCGAGGCGCTGCGCCGTGGCTGCGAGCAGCATGGCATCCGGTTGGACTATCGCCCGCTCGGGCAGCCGCACTACGGCGGTATCGTGGAACGGATCATCGGCACGGCGATGCAGATGATCCACGACGAATTGCCGGGGACGACCTTCTCCAATCCTGACCAGCGCGGGGAATACGCCTCCGAGAAGATGGCCGCCCTGACACTGCGCGAGCTGGAGCGCTGGCTCACATTGGCGGTCGGCACCTATCACGGCTCTGTGCACAACGGCCTGCTCCAACCGCCGGCCGCGCGCTGGGCCGAAGCTATCACGCGGACCGGCGTGCCAACCGTCATCACTCGCGCTACGGCTTTTCTGGTCGATTTTCTGCCCATCATCCGCCGCACGCTGACCCGCACCGGCTTCGTCATCGACCACATCCACTACTACGCCGATGCGCTCAAGCCGTGGATAGCTCGGCGGGACCGCTTGCCTGCGTTCCTGATCCGGCGCGACCCGCGCGACATCAGCCGCATATGGGTGCTGGAACCAGAGGGGCAGCACTACCTGGAAATTCCCTACCGTACCTTATCGCACCCGGCTGTCACCCTCTGGGAACAACGACAGGCGCTGGCGAAATTGCGGCAGCAAGGGCGCGAACAGGTGGATGAGTCGGCGTTGTTCCGCATGATCGGCCAGATGCGCGAAATCATTACCACCGCGCAGAAGGCTACGCGCAAGGCGCGGCGCGACGCGGATCGACGCCAGCATCTCAAGGCAACGGCACCGCCTGTCAAAACCACGCCACCACCGGGCGCTGACATGGATGGGCAGCAGGCAGACAACCAGTTGCCGGCCAAACCGTTCGACCAGATTGAGGAGTGGTAGCCGTGGAAGAATATCCCATCATCGACTTGTCCCACCTGCTGCCGGCGGCCCAGGGCTTGGCCCGTCTCCCGGCGGACGAACGCATCCATCGCCTTCGCGCCGACCGCTGGATCGGCTATCCGCGAGCAGTCGAGGCGCTGAACCGGCTGGAAACCCTGTATGCGTGGCCAAACAAGCAACGCATGCCCAACCTGCTGCTGGTAGGCCCGACCAACAACGGCAAGTCGATGATCGTCGAGAAGTTCCGGCGCACGCATCCGGCCAGAGCCGACGCCGACCAGGAGCACATTCCGGTACTGGTCGTGCAGATGCCATCCGAACCGTCGGTAATCCGCTTCTACGTCGCGCTGCTCGCGGCGATGGGTGCGCCATTGCGACCGCGCCCACGGCTGCCAGAAATGGAACAACTGGCGCTGGCACTGCTGCGCAAGGTCGGCGTGCGCATGCTGGTGATCGACGAGTTGCACAACGTTTTGGCCGGTAACAGCGTCAATCGCCGGGAATTCCTCAATCTCCTGCGCTTCCTCGGCAATGAACTGCGCATCCCACTGGTCGGGGTCGGCACGCGCGACGCCTACCTGGCCATCCGCTCCGATGACCAGTTGGAAAATCGCTTCGAGCCGATGATGCTGCCGGTATGGGAGGCCAATCACGATTGCTGCTCACTGCTGGCCAGTTTCGCCGCTTCGCTTCCACTGCGGCGACCCTCGTCGATTGCCACGCTGGACATGGCCCGCTACCTGCTCACACGCAGCGAGGGCACCATAGGCGAACTGGCGCACTTGCTGATGGCGGCGGCCATCGTCGCCGTGGAGAGCGGAGAGGAAGCGATCAACCACCGCACGCTCAGCATGGCCGACTACACCGGCCCCAGCGAGCGGCGGCGGCAATTCGAGCGGGAACTGATGTGAAGCCAGCGCCACGCTGGCCACTGCATCCGGCCCCCAGAGAAGGCGAAGCCTTGTCTTCGTGGCTCAACCGCGTGGCCCTTTGCTATCACATGGAGGTGTCCGAGCTGCTGGAGCACGATCTTGGTCACGCTCAGGTTGATGACCTGGATACCGCGCCACCACTGGCGCTGTTGGCGATGCTCTCCCAGCGGAGCGGCATCGAGCCGGACCGGCTGCGTTGCATGAGTTTCGCCGGCTGGGTGCCTTGGCTACTGGACAGCCTTGATGATCAGATTCCAGACGCATTGGAAACCTATGCGTTCCAGCTCTCGGTGCTGCTGCCGAAACTCCGCCGTAGGACGCGATCCATCACGAGCTGGCGTGCCTGGCTGCCCAGCCAGCCGATACATCGCGCCTGTCCGCTCTGTCTGAACGACCCGGCAAACCACGCCGTACTGCTTGCATGGAAGCTGCCCCTGATGCTGAGCTGCCCGCTGCATGGCTGCTGGCTGGAATCCTATTGGGGCGTGCCTGGGCGGTTTCTCGGCTGGGAGAACGCCGACACTGCGTCGCGCACCGCCAGCGACGCGATTGCAGTGATGGACCGGCGTACCTGGCAGGCACTGACGACCGGCCATGTGGAACTGCCGCGCCGACGCATCCACGCTGGTTTGTGGTTTCGACTGCTACGCACGCTGCTCGATGAGCTGAACACCCCGCTTTCGGCGTGCGGAACCTACGCGGGGTATCTTCGCCAAGTCTGGCAAGGCTGCGGGCATCCGCTGCGTGCTGGGCAAAGTCTGTGGCGACCGTATGAAACCCTGAACCCGGCAATACGGTTGCAGATGCTGGAGGCGGCGGCAACGGCAATCAGCTTGATCGAGGTGAGGGATATCAGCCCGCCAGGCGAGCATGCAAAGCTGTTCTGGTCCGAGCCCCAAACCGGGTTCACCAGTGGTCTGCCGGCGAAAGCGCCGAAGCCCGAACCCGTCAATCACTGGCAACGGGCGGTCCAAGCTATCAGTGAGGCGATCATTGAAGCGCGGCACGACCCCGAGACGGCACGCTCGCTGTTCGCGTTGGCTTCCTATGGTCGGCGCGATCCCGCTTCCCTGGAACAGTTGCGCACCACCTTTGCAAAGGAAGGCATCCCCCCGGAATTTTTGTCACATTACGAGCCTAATGGGCCCTTTGCATGTCTTAGACAGAATGACGGGTTAAGTGACAACTTTTGACGGTTAGAACTTTCCGGCGCATACTGTCACATAATCGAACGTATATGTGACAGGTGCGACATGCTGATCGGCTACATGCGGGTATCGAAGGCGGACGGCTCCCAGGCCACCGATTTGCAGCGCGACGCGCTGATCGCCGCCGATGTCGATCCAGCACATCTCTATGAAGATCAGGCATCCGGCAAGCGCGAAGACCGCCCCGGCCTGGTAGCCTGCTTGAAGGCATTGCGGCCGGGAGACACGCTGGTCGTGTGGAAACTGGATCGGTTGGGCCGCGACCTGCGGCATCTCATCAACACTGTGCACGACCTGACCGGACGTGGCATCGGCTTGAAGGTGCTGACCGGGCATGGTGCCGCCATCGACACCACGACCGCCGCCGGCAAGCTGGTCTTCGGCATCTTCGCGGCGCTGGCCGAGTTCGAGCGCGAGCTGATCGCCGAGCGCACGATTGCGGGCTTGGCCTCGGCGCGGGCACGCGGCAGGAAAGGCGGTCGGCCGTTCAAGATGACGGCAGCCAAGCTGCGGCTGGCCATGGCCGCGATGGGGCAGCCCGAAACCAAGGTCGGCGATCTATGTCAGGAACTCGGCATCACGCGGCAGACCCTGTATCGACATATCTCACCGAAAGGCGAATTGCGCCCAGATGGGACGAAACTACTCAACCGTATCTGAGCGGTCGGCATCAACCTGACGGCGGCGAATCGCAAGTGTTCTGTTCGGCGCTGGTTTCGGTCGCGGCCTTGGCCCGCGCCTGGAAGTGCTGATAGCACTCCAACCCGCAGAAGTGCTCGACGTACTCCAAGCCTTCCGGGGTAAAGGCGGCATCGAGCGGGATTTCCTTGCAGCACACGCAGCAACTGGTGGCAGTCGGATCATTTGCATTCATGGTGGCACCCCTCCATTGACTGACAAAGGCGGCGAATGCCACCGCCGGCATTGCCTTGGCGAACAGGAAGCCTTGTCCCATATCGCACTCCGCTTGCCGCAACAGTGCGAGACTGGTCGGCGTCTCCACGCCCTCGGCCACCACGTCCATGCCCAGCCCGTGCGCAAGCTGAATGACGGAGTGCACGATGATCCGGTCGCGGTGATCGGCGGCGAGTCCGGCGACGAAGGATTGGTCGATCTTCAGCGTGCCGATCGGGCAGCACTTCAGGTGTTGCAGGCAGGAATAACCCGTCCCGAAGTCATCGGCGGCGAAGCGTACACCGATCTGTCGCAAGGCTTCCAGGGCGGGGAAGATCGTCGGATCGCCGAACGCGACCGATTCGGTCAGCTCGATTTCAAGATACTCGGCGGGCAACTCGGCATCAGCCAGCACGCCCTTTACCCATCCGTCGAAATCCGGTCTCACTTGGCTCGCCGAAACATTGACGGCCAGCCGGAACGGTTGCCATGCCAGCATCCGCCACTCGCGCATCTGGCGGCAGGCTGCGCCCAGCACCCAAGCACCGATTTCAGGCATCAAGCCGGACGATTCGACCAAGGGGAGAAACTGGCCCGGCAGCAACAAGCCGAGCCTTGGGTGCCGCCAGCGCAACAGGGCTTCCGCACCGACAATCTGGTCACTGCGCAGATCGACTATCGGCTGTTAGTGCAACTCAAGCTGCCCGCGCACAACCGCCTGCGCCAACTCGGTCGCCGTCCATCCGGCGGGCTGCGAGGTCGTCATGATCCGCCCCTGAAGGCCCGCAGTAGCCGCGTCACGGACAGAGCAAACAAGCCGGTCAGCGTGAGGGCTGCAATACCCCAATGCTCCCCGATGAATGCGCCGGCTGTCGTTCCGGCCAGCACAACGGCGAGAATCGGCAAATGACAGGGACAGGTGAGCACGGCCAGCGCGCCCCACAGGTAGCCGGTGAACGGCTTGCGTGTCTTGGTCGGCAGGCGTTCCGGGCCGTTCATGGCAGACTCTCCGCGTGCTGTGCCGGCTCGGTCGGCAGGGTGGCCAACTGCGCTTCCAGATCGGCCAACGCTTCGCGCCGGTGTTCGACGAACTGGCGCAGCACGGCAAGCTGCGTGGCCGCTTCGCCGCCGTCCGCTGCATCCAGCGCCCGGCACAGCCGCGCCAGCGCATCGAGGCCGATACCCGCCTCAAAGGCAGCCCGCACGAAGCACAGCCGTTGCAAGGCCGCCTCGTCGAACAGACCGTAGCCGCCTGGGGTGCACGCCACCGGCCGCAGCAGTCCGCGCAGCCGGTAGTCGCGCACGATATGCACGCTCACCCCGGCATCAAGGGCCAGCCGGGACACCGTGTAGGCGTTCATCAAACACCTCCTTTGCCTCACCCGGCGCAGCAGGAAAGCTGCTTCACATCCTTGTTGAAGGTCTGCGCCGCGAGCTTCAAGCCTTCGACCATCGTCAGGTAGGGAAATAACTGGTCGGCCAGTTCCTGCACCGTCATCCGGTTGCGAATGGCCAGCGCGGCGGTCTGGATCAACTCGCCCGCTTCCGGCGCGACCGCCTGAACCCCGATCAGCCGCCCGCTGCCGGCCTCGGCGACCAGCTTGATGAAGCCGCGCGTATCGAAGTTGGCGAGCGCGCGCGGCACGTTGTCCAGCGTCAGCGTGCGGCTGTCGGTCTCGATGCCGTCATGGTGCGCTTCCGCCTCGCTGTAGCCCACGGTCGCCACTTGCGGATCGGTGAACACCACGGCCGGCATCGCGGTCAGGTTCAGGGTTGCGTCGCCGCCCGTCATGTTGATCGCGGCGCGGGTGCCGGCCGCCGCCGCCACATAGACGAACTGCGGCTGATCGGTGCAGTCGCCGGCCGCGTAGATGTGTTCCACGCTGGACCGCATGCCGGGGTCGACGACGATCGCGCCTTGCTTGTTCACCGTCACGCCTGCCGCGTCCAGTGCCAGGCTGCGCGTGTTGGGCGCGCGTCCGGTGGCGACCAGCAACTGGTCGGCGCGTATGTTGCCCTGCTCCGTCGTCAGCACGAACTCGCCATTTTCATAGGCGACCTGGCTGGCCTGGGTATGGTCCAGCACCTCAATGCCTTCCATGCTGAACGCCGCCGTGACGGCTTCGCCGATGGCCGGGTCTTCGCGGAAGAACAGCGTGCTGCGCGCCAGGATCGTCACCTTGCTGCCCAGCCGGGCGAACGCCTGCGCCAGTTCGACCGCTACCACCGACGAGCCGATCACCGCCAGGCGTTCGGGAAGGGTGTCGCTGGCCAGCGCCTCGGTGGAAGTCCAGTACGGCGTGTCCTTCAGGCCAAGAATCGGCGGAATCGCGGGATTGGCACCGGTGGCGATCAGGCAGCGGTCGAACGCCACCACGTGCTCGCAGCCCTCGTTCAGTTGCACGACCAAGCCGTGGCTGTCCTTGAAGCGGGCGGAGCCAGACAGCACGGTAATGGCCGGGTTGCCATCCAGAATGCCCTCGTATTTGGCGTGGCGCAGCTCATCGACGCGGGCCTGTTGCTGGGCCAGCAGCGCCGAGCGCTGGATGGTCGGGGCCAGCGCGGCAATGCCAGCGTCGAACGGGCTCTCCCGGCGCAGGTGGGCAATGTGGGCGGCACGGATCATGATCTTGGACGGCACGCAGCCGACATTGACGCAGGTGCCGCCAATCGTGCCGCGCTCGATCAGCGTGACGCGTGCGCCCTGCTCGACGGCCTTCAGTGCCGCCGCCATTGCGGCCCCGCCGCTGCCGATCACGGCGATATGGAGCTTGCCACCATCCCCGCCAGCCTTGTCATCACTGCCCAGCCATTCGCTCACCTTGCCGAGCAATCCGCTGCCCGCCGGAGCCACGGGCGCATCGGTGAGCGTAGCCCGATAGCCGAGTCCGGCCACGGCAGCGGTCAGCGTATCCGGCGATGTGCCGGCCTCGATGGCGAGCCTGGCGCTGCCCTTGGCATAGGAAACCTCCGCCGATTGCACGCCGGGCACTTTCTCCAGAGCCTCCTTGACGTGAACCGCGCAGGAGTCGCAGGTCATGCCGGTAATTTTGATGGTGGTCATTCATCATTCCTTTTCTGTGTTGGCTGCCGGCCCCCGCCGTCAGCCTTGTTTCGTGGGAAGTTCGCAACCGTCCGGGCCGCAACGGCGATTTGCCGGCGAAACCAAGTCCCAGATCGACACGCCGATCATCAGCGCCAGGCCGGTGTATACGAGGTGTGCTGTCCACCAGTTGCCAAGCAGCCAGACAGTTCCGGCGAACACGATGGCTGGCCCGATCATGCCGAGCAGACTGCGGTGCCATTGGCGATGACTGAGCCACCCCAATGCGTTCGCCAGCAAAGCCACGACAGCGAACAGTGGCAGCAGCTTGGAGATGAACAATCCTTCGTATTCCTGTAGAAAGCCCAGGCCGATGGCCGCGCCCAAGCTGGCGATGGCCGGGAAGCACGCGGCGCAGCCCATCGCGGAAACAACGCTGCCGAGTGCCCCAGCCTTGTCGGCAATGCGTGTGATCAGTCCCATGATCGCCCCAGGTTCGGGTTCAGTGGTTCACTGCTTGATGCTGGAGGGATAGCCCGCATCGGTGGTTGCTTTGGTGAGCTTCTGGACGCTGGTCTTGGCATCATCGAAAGTGACAACCGCTTCGCGGGTCTCGAAGGTCACGTCAACCTTGCTGACGCCTTCGACCTTGGAAATCGCCTTCTTGACGGTGATCGGGCAGGCGGAGCAGGTCATGCCCGGGACAGACAGCGTGACGGTCTGAGTGGCGGCCCACACCGGGGCAACAATGGCGGCGAGGGCGAGGGAGGCTAACAGTTTTTTCATGGTGAACTCCTGTGATCAATAGAAAAATGGCATGACGTAGGGAAATCCGAGTGCGACCAGGACCAGCACGGCCACGACCCAGAAAATGAGCTTGTAAGTCGCTCGCACTTCGGGAATCGCGCAGACCTCGCCCGGTTTGCAGGCTTGCACAGGGCGGTAGATGCGCCGCCAGGCAAAGAACAACGCGACCAATGCTGCGCCGATGAAAATCGGGCGATACGGCTCCAGCACGGTCAGGTTGCCGATCCATGCCCCGCTGAAGCCCAAGGCAACCAGAACCAGCGGCCCGAGGCAGCAGGTCGAGGCGAGGATGGCAGCTAGCCCGCCAGCGAAGAGCGCGCCGCGCCCGTTTTGTGGTTCAGACATGCGCTTGTCCTTTCGAATTTGAATTGGATAGCGTAAGCTTACTTCCGTAGTCATGTACGGAGTCAAGCGATATGGAAAATAATTTGGAGAACCTGACCATTGGTGTTTTTGCCAAGGCGGCCGGGGTCAACGTAGAGACCATCCGGTTCTACCAGCGCAAGGGCTTGTTGCCGGAACCGGACAAGCCTTACGGCAGCATCCGCCGTTATGGCGAGGCGGATGTAACGCGGGTGCGCTTTGTGAAGTCGGCCCAGCGACTGGGCTTCAGTCTTGATGAGATTGCCGAGCTGTTGCGGCTCGACGATGGCACCCACTGCGAGGAAGCCAGCAGCCTGGCCGAGCACAAGCTCAAGGACGTGCGCGAAAAGATGGCGGACCTGGCACGCATGGAGGCCGTCTTGTCTGATCTGGTGTGCGCCTGCCATGCACGAAAAGGGAAAGTTTCGTGCCCGCTGATTGCGTCGCTACAGGGCGGAGCAAGCCTGGCAGGGCCGACTATGCCTTAGCGTGCTTTATTTTCCGTTTTCTGAGACGACCCCATCCAGCCTGTCCGCCAAGACATGCTCAGATGTTTGCGTCAGCACATCCAGACTGACGAGCGTCTGGCGAACCTGCGCGTTGGCTTGCCAGAGCTTGGCTCCTTCGTCCTTGTCGCTTTGCGTATAAGGTAGCGTGCCAACAAAGAACGCCAATGCCCATCGGTCTTCATCCGACAACGCGCCAAAGCCCTGCATAGCGGTGCCCTGGACACCGTTGCTGATAATTTGGTGTAGCGCGAATAAGCTGCGCTCGCGCGCCCGCATGTGATCGGCCAGCGCGGTCGGCTTGGGGTTGAGGGATGCCGCTAGGGGGCCATCACCGCGCCCTTGCTGACCGTGACAGGCCGCACACTGGGCCTGAAACAACTGCCCTCCCTTCGCTAAGACCGGCATGGCAGTCGGTGCGACTGGAAACGGGTACGCCTTTTGCACCGCACTGGACAGCGCGTGCGCCAGTTTTGCTACGCTGGCCGGATCGGCTTTGGCAGCTACCGCAGCACGCAAAGCGGTCGCTTGTTGCAACAAGCGACCCTTGTCGGTCTGGTCAGGTAATTCTCCCAGTTGACGTTCGGCTGTCGCTGAAAATTCCTGCATTTCAGCGTACTCCGACGATTTCAGGACCACACCGTTGGCTACCGCGCCGCCGTAATCGACGGCGACGTAGTCCAGAAGTTGCCAAATCTGTTTGGCTTTGAGTTCGGTGGTGTTGGCTGCGTAGCTTGGCCCGCCGATTAACGAGCAAATCGCCAACAGCAAAGCCATCAGCCAGCGATAGGGTAATCGGCAGGGCATGGGAATTCTCTGGTTAAATCATTGAGAATGATTATAATTCGCAATTGATCCTGTGTCCATCCTCTTTTCCCGGGTCTGCATCTGCATGATGAGCAAAGCAGCGCCCGACGTGATCGCCACGTCAGCGAGGTTGAAGGCGGGCCAGTGCGCGAGCCGCCAATGGAAGTCGAGGAAATCAACCACCTGTCCACGCAACATGCGATCCGCCACATTGCCGAGCGCACCACCAAGGATCAGGCTGTAGCCCATCGCTTCGAGACGTGGCCGTTGCTGGCACAGCATGCGACCCAGCCAAGCAGAAACAACCAGACCCAACGTGATGAAAAAGTAACGTTGCCAGCCGCCAGCGTTCGCCAAAAAGCTGAACGCCGCACCCGGATTCAGGACGTGAACGAGGTTGAAAAACGGAGTGATTTCGACTTGCTCACCGTAGGCAAACGTGCGAATGATGGCGAACTTGGTGAGCTGATCTGTCATGACAATAGTGGCGGCCACGGTGAACCAGATCCAGGCCGACGTGCGACGAGCCGATTGCCATACAGAGGCGGCCAGCGGAAGCAGCCACCGGGCGAGTGCCGTGCAGCTCCATCCCAGCGCCCACCCCGCCAACACATCCGCCGGGAAGTGCATTCCCGCAGCGATGCGCGACCAGCCGACCAACGTGGCATATAGCACCAAGCCGACGCGACCATGGCGGCCCATCAACGGCCAGAGTGCACCGACCACCAGCGCGGCATAGGTGGCATGCCCGCTGGGCAGGCTGTAGTGAAGCTCTTTGTCCCCGATGACGCGCACCAGCTCGCCAAGGACGGCAGGCGGGCGTGGAAAGTCGAACCATAGCTTCAAGGCGGTGGCGACCAATAACGCCAGCAAGAAGGCCGCGCTAAAACCAATAAGGCGATGCCGAACGGCCGTACCACGCGCCGGGTTTGTAGCCGATTTCGACCACCACCACAGACCCAACAGCATCAGCGGCGCTGTCCAGTAACTTCCCACGAGGCCAAAGAACCATGCCAGTGGTTTCAGCGTGGCGGGCGTGCCTGTGTTGATGGCTTGAAACAACGCGATGTTCAGGCCACCCCAGTCATAGAGAAAGAGTTTCCAGCTCATCGACGCAACAGCCTCAAGCCGTTGCCGACAACAAGCAAGCTGGCACCCATATCGGCGAACACAGCCATCCACATGGTCGCGTGACCCGTGAAAGTGAGCACCAGAAATACCGCCTTGATGCCAAGGGCCAGCACAATGTTTTGCATCAGCACCTGTGCTGTCGCACGCGACAGACGCACGAAGGTCGGAATCTTGCGCAGGTCATCGTCCATCAGGGCCACGTCGGCGGTTTCAATGGCGGTATCTGTGCCTGCCGCTCCCATTGCAAAGCCAATGTCCGCACGCGCCAAGGCCGGTGCGTCGTTGATGCCATCACCGACCATGCCAACCTTGCCATTTCTGGACAATTGCTCCACTTCGCGCAGTTTGTCGTCAGGCAGTTGGTTGCCTTGCGCACGGTCAATGCCAGCTTGTGCGGCAATGGCCTGTGCCGTGTGGGGGTTATCGCCGGTCAGCATCACGGTGTTGATGCCCAGAGCATGCAGCTCGGCGATGGCTCTCCTGCTGCTGTCCTTGATGGTGTCCGCAACGGCGAATAAGGCATGTACCCCTTTTGCGCCTACCAACATCACGACGGTCTTGCCTACGGTTTCCAGCGCCGCGATGCGCTGCTCCAGCTCTGGTGTGCACTGCCCCAGCTCTTCAAGCATTCGGTGGTTGCCCAGATAGTAGGTCTCCCCGTCGATTTGGCCTTGCACACCCCGACCGGGCAGCGCGCTGAACTCGGCCACGTCGAGCAAGGCAACTCCATCCCGCTGCGCAGCCTGTGCCACCGCCTTGGATACAGGATGATCGGAGCGGGCCGCCAAACTGGCAGCGATACAGCGGCTATCGGAGGCGAGTGCGTTGCCCCATGCGACAAAATCGGTTTGTGCGGGCTTGCCGTGAGTGACCGTGCCGGTCTTGTCCAGAGCCAGCCAGCGCAGCTTGCGGCCTTCTTCCAGATAGACACCGCCCTTGACAAGAATGCCGTGGCGGGCAGCGGCGGCCAAGCCGCTGACGATGCTGACCGGCGTGGAAATCACCAGAGCGCATGGGCAGGCAACCACCAGCAGAACCAGTGCACGGTAAATCCAGTCCATCCATGCCGCGCCCATGAGAAGCGGGGGTAGCAGTGCGACGGCAATGGCTAGGGCGAACACGAGAGGCGTGTACCAACGGGCGAACTGATCGACAAAACGCTGGGTCGGTGCACGGCTACCTTGTGCAGCCTCTACTGCGTGAATGATGCGGGCCAAAGTGGAGTTGCTGGCCAAGGCAGAGACGCGGTACTCGAAGGAACCAGATTCGTTGATCGTGCCCGCAAACACCGGATCGCCGGGGGACTTCTCGACCGGGAGGCTTTCGCCCGTGATCGGGGCTTGGTTGACCGTGGAGCGTCCGTCTAGCACCTCGCCATCGAGCGCGATGCGCTCACCCGGTTTGACCCGGACTCGGCTGCCAATGGCGATTTGCTTGGCACTTACCTCTCGCCAAGTGCCGTCAGGCTGCTGCACCGTGGCCTGCTCCGGGGTCAGGTCGAGCAGTCCACGGATGGCGTTACGGGCGCGATCCAATGACTTGGCCTCGATCACCTCGGCCAGCGCGAAGAGCACCATTACCATCGCAGCTTCGGGCCAGTGGCCGATGAACATAGCACCCGTGACGGCAATCGACATCAGGGCGTTCATGTTGAGGTTACGGTTCTTGAGCGCGATCCAGCCCTTCTTGTAGGTGGACAGCCCCCCCGTCAAGACCGCGACAAGCGCCAGAATGACGACTGACCAATGATTGCCGTCGTGGAACCAGTAGACCGCTTCGGCCGCCGATGCAGCGATGAGGGAAATACCGAGTGGCCACCAGTTGGTCTGCGTTGTCACAGGGGACGCCGATGGCGACGCGGCCATGGCCTTGTCCTCGACCTGCGCCTCGAATCCGAGCGCTTGTAGTGCCACAAGCACATCCGGCAGAACCCCGTCAGCATGGCGTACCGACAACGTGCGCTGCATCAGGTTGAAATCGAGACCGGTAACCCCGGCCACGGTGCCGAGCTTGTTGCGGATCAATGCTTCCTCTGTCGGACAATCCATCTTGGCAATGGACAGCTTGGTTGTCTGCCCAGCCGACGCCTCATCCATGCGCACAGCTTGCATGCCGATGGCCTTCAGTGCCTGTTCAACGGGAGACAGCGAAGGCAATTCGTGCTGCACGGTCAAGGTACGCTGCATCAGGTTGAACTCAAGACCAACCACACCCGCCAGCCCAACCAGCTTGCCTCGGATCAGCGCCTCTTCCGTGGGGCAATCCATGTTCTCGATGCGGTACACCGCTTGAGCCGATCCGGTTGTCGGCGGGGCTTGTGTCGTGGGTTGCATGATCGGCCCAGCCGAGCAGCCACACGCCTTTGAAGCGCATTCACTCATGGATAACTCCTTCAAATCTTCTGTACAACCTCCATTAAAAACTCTATAGTTACTATAGAGTCAAGTGATAAATGGAGATTGAGGCATGGAAATCAGAATTGGCGATCTAGCCAAGCGCTCTGGGTGCGAGGTCGTGACCATCCGCTACTACGAAAAGGAAGGGCTGCTGCCAAAGCCAGCGCGAAGCGGTGGCAACTTTCGGTTGTACAGCGATGTGCACATCGAGCGTTTGCAGTTCATTCGTCATTGCCGTTCGCTTGACATGACGCTGAGCGAAATCAGGATACTGCTGGGCCTACGAGATAACCCTGCTCAGGACTGCGGCGACGTCAATACACTACTGGATGCCCATATTCGTCAGACCGAAGATCGCGTCGAAGCGCTGTTGCAATTGAAGCGGCACTTGCTCTCGCTGCGTGAAAAATGCTCGGGCGCTCGACGAATAGAGGCATGTGGCATCTTGCAAGGTTTATCAGATTGCAATCATCCGGGATGCAACGCATAGCATGAGTTGTTTCGCACGCCGACATTGGCCTGCGATTTTGGATTCGTGAGCGGCCTGCCTAATTGGCATCGGAGAAGGTCGTGCGGCTGACTTCTGATATTCCGTGCAGTCGTCTTCTGAAAATGACATTCACACTCTACTCTGACGTTGTTTGTGCTCAACATCTGACATCAGGTTAGGGCATAGCCTTAACTGACACCACCTCCCAGGGCCTGATATAAAGCAACACTATCGACTAGGCGTTGTGCCTGGGCCGCAACCATATTGATCCGGATTGACTGTGCCTGTTGCTGCGCGATGAGCAGTTGCAGGTAGCTGGCCGCGCCCAGCCGGTATTGCCGCTCGACCGACTGCAAGGAGGCCTGTGCAGCCATATCAGCGGCAGCGAGGGCAGTCAAAGTTTGTGCATCGCTTTCCACCGCGCGCAGGGTGTCGGCGACGT
>NZ_KE148653.1:0-7707 GCF_000410635.1 Comamonas sp. B-9 | reverse complement strand
CAATACGACGCTCTGGTAATTGGCTGCGGCGGCATCAAAAGCGGCGAGCGCCGCTCTTTTTTCAGCGGGTAGCCCTGGATTAAAAAGAGGCTGGGTGAGCTGCGCAACCAGGCCCCACACTGCCGAGCCACCACCGAACAGGGTACCGGTGGTCAGCGCTTGAGAGCCAAGGTTGGCGCTCAGGTTGATCTGTGGGTAGAGCTTGGCGACAGCCACACCATAGTCTGCATTGGCCGCATGCAACAGCGCCTCTGACGCCTGGATATCCGGTCGGCGGCGCACCAGTTCTGAGGGCACGACGAGCGGCATCTCGACGGGCAGAGTGAAATCGGCCAGAGTGAAGGCCGGGATGCCACCCGTGCCTGGGGCACGACCGGCTAGCACCGCCAGTAGATGTTCGGTTTGTTGCAGTTGTTTACGCAGCGCAGGCAGTTCTGCCCGCGTTTGCTCCGCCTGAGCTTGTAGGCTCAACGCTTCATCAGGTGAGGCCTGACCGATACGCACGCGTTCATGGGCTAGGCGCAGTTGCTCATCCTGCACGCGCAAAATGGCAGTAGTGGCTTCTAGTTGCGCGGCGAGGCGTGCTCGGGTAATGGCAGCGGTTGCCATGTTGCCGGCAAGGGCCAGGCGCGCAGCATTCAGTTCGAAGCGACGGTAGTCGGCGCGAGCAGCCAAGGCTTCGAGTGCGCGCCGGTTGCCGCCAGCCAGATCGAGGTTGTAATGCACGCCAACGCTGGCGTTGTAGAGGCTGAATTGACGTGCGTCTCCGCTCAACCCTTGGCTACTGGGACTCATTTGCTGGCGCTGAGATCCCAGTGCGACATCTACCTGTGGATATTGCGTCGAGCCCGCCTGTGCGGCAAGAAGCTCCTGCGCCTGTCGCAAATTGGCGCTGATGCTCGCCAGCGTCGGGCTGACATGGAAAGCTTCGTTGATCAGTCCGTCGAGTGTGGATGAACCCAAGCTTTGCCACCATTGCGTTTCGATCGGAAGCCCTTCGACTAGACGTTGTGTTTCGCCGAACTGCGTGGGAGCGGACGCGGTTCTATCAGCCACCGGTGTTGCAGTGTAGCGAGCCACATCGGGTGCGGTGGGACGCTGAAAATCAGGGCCGGCGGCGCAACCGGCCAGACCGGCGGTGACCAGACCAGCTACCAGGTAAGTTGCCGCAAGCCGTCTTTCGAGGCTGATGGGGCGCTGGCATGTTTTAGCGTGCTCCATAAAAATGCTCCACGAAAGGTTTACGGAAAGCTTGGTGGCAGCCCAAGCAGCTTTCCTGCACGTGGGCGAATGATTGGATCACCGCCTTGCCGTCGCTGCTCGCAGCAGCCAGCTTCATGGCCAGCGCCGCCTCGTGAGTCTGCGCGTCAAAGTTTCTGAACTTGGTCGCATCAGCGCCGAGGTAAGCAAGGATGCGCATTTTTTCAGTAAGCGGTGGCTCGGGGTGTGCAGCAACTTTTGGGGCGAGCTGAACGACCTGAACCCATTCCTCCTGCGAAATCGCACCGGTAATAGCCTGCATGTTGCGCCCGAGTTCCTGCATGATCTTGCGTAGCGCCAGTGGCTCAACCTGGGTAGCGTCACCAGCCCAAGCTGGCAACTGAAAACCCCATAAAAGCAGGCAGGCCGTAACGGTCAGGGTGATAGTTCCAAATGCGTGGCTGTGTTTGCGGTGGGTCATGAAATTCTCCTGTAATTCAATCGTTCTCTCATTCGAACTCCCGCCCTTCGCCAGCTTCCTCATGGGTCACACCGTCGCGGATGTGGTAGATGCGCTTGAAAGTGGGGATGATCTTTTCGTCATGGGTGACGACGATGATGGCGGTCTCGAACTTCCGAGCCATGTCATTGAGGATGCGGATTACAGCCATGGCGCGCTCACTGTCTAGTGGAGCTGTGGGCTCATCAGCCAGGATCACCGGAGGGCGATTGACCAAACCTCGCGCAATGGCGACCCGTTGCTGCTCGCCACCGGAGAGTTGCGAGGGCATGGCGCGAGCCCGGTGTTGCACATCGAGCGCGGTGAGCAGTTCCAGTGCCTTCGCGCGCGACTCCCCATTCGCGACGCCTGCGAGCATCGGCAGTAGCGCCACGTTGTCGGTGACATCGAGAAACGGAATCAGGTATGGTGCCTGGAAAACGAAACCGATCTTGTCGCGCCGCAAGGCGCGCAAGTCGCGGACTTTCCAGCCATCGTCGTAGATCACTTCATCGCCCAGCGTCATGCGACCGGCGGTCGGATCAATCACCGCGCCCAGACATTTGAGCAGCGTGCTCTTGCCGGACCCGGAAGGGCCAATCAGGCCCACCACCTCGCCGGGTGCCACCTGCATGTCCACGCCTTTCAAGGCATTGACCGCGGTATCGCCCTCGCCATAACGTTTTCTCAAACCTTCGATGCGAATGCCTTTGCCACTCATCTCAACCTCCAATGGCTTCGGCCGGGTCGACCTTGAGTGCCATGCGAATGGCGACGATGCTGGCTAGAACGCAGATCACGAGCACGGCGAAAAAACCGGCGATGGAGTCGAACGGCATCAGCAGTACGTACTTGGGAAACAGGGGCGCTGAGAAAGTGGCTGTGATCTTGCCGACCACGAAACCAATCACGCCCAGGGCGAGCGCCTGCTGCATGATCATCGCGGCGATGGTTCGGTTGCGTGTGCCGATGAGCTTCAACACCGCGATCTCGCGGATTTTGTCCATCGTCAGCGAATAGATGATGAAGGCAACGATGGCCGCGCTAACGATGGCCAGAATCACCAAGAACATGCCGATCTGCTTGGCCGACGTGGCGATCAACTTGCCGACGAGGATGTCTTCCATCTGTGCCCGTGTGTAGACCGTCAAACGTTTCCAGCGCCGGATGGATTCGGCAACCTCGTCCGGCGCATGACCAGGTTTCAGAGTGACCAGCACTGCATTGACGAACGCGTTGGTGCTCTGTGAAGCAATCACGGCATCCAGCAAACCAGTAACACCGGGTCGATTGAAGGCCGGGTTGGCTTCGGTGCGACGCCGGCTTTGCCAAATGGCGTCGTTGTCCTTGAGGAACTGAGCCTCTTGGGCATCCTTGAGCGGAATGAATACCATCGGGTCGCCGCTGGACGACACCATGCGCCGTGTCAGCCCCACGACGGTGTAATGATTTCGGCGAATGGCAAGACGATCTCCCAGTTTGAAGCCGGTGGCGATGTCGGCCACCGCCTCGTAGTGACCGCGCGTGATCTGGCGTCCAGCGACGAGATAAGGAGGCCATCCGGGTGTAGCCCCCAACGCACCGGGCGCGATGCCGACCACCATGGTGCGTACATCACTCTCGCCCTTGCGTACCTGCATGGTCAGGTAGGTCACGTTCGCTGCCTGTGAGACTCCCGGCATGGCGAGAATGGCGCGATACACGTCATCGTTGAGGCTGGACGACTCCGCATAAGGACCCAGAGTATCCTTTTGCACCACCCAAAGGTCAGCGCCACTGTTGTCGAGCAACGCCTTGCCGTCGTCCACCATGCCTCGGTACACCCCAGCCATGACCAGGGTGACGCCGATCAGCAGACCCAGACCGATGCCGGTGAAGACGAATTTTCCCCAGGCATGGAGAATGTCGCGGCCGGCCAGGCTGATCATCGTGACACTCCTGGGATATGGTCGACCACATGGATGCGGCTGCGCGCCGTCAGTGCCTTTTCGCTATAGGTCACAACCTGGTCCCCATTCTTGAGCCCTTCGCGCACCTGCACGTAACCATTGAGGTCGGAAGTGCCGAGCTTGACCGGGGAGAAATGCAGATCACCATCCACGATTTGCCAGACACCAACTTTGTCGCCCTCACGCTGGACGGCAGCGTTGGGGATCAGTGGAGCGGCCGGGAGCGCCGGCAAGTCAACCGTGACTTCGGCCAGTTCACCCACCGGTGGCAAAGGTTCTGGTTTGTTATCGAATGTCACCTTGGCAAGCGTTTCCTCGGTTACCGCGTCGGCCTTGGGTTCCACCCGCAGCACGCGACCTTTCAAGGTCTGGCCACCACGCGAACGCAGGACGATAAGAGTCGGCAACCCCCCAGCCAGCCCCGATGCGCTGATCTGGTCGAAGCGCGCATTGATCCACAAACTCTTGGGGTCGATCACTTCCACCACGGCCTGGCCCGCGACGATGGTCGTGCCGGGATCGGCATCGCGCACGGCGACTACACCGTCGACCGGCGCGATCAGGCGCAGATTGCTCCGCTGCGCGACGAGTCCTTCGCGGTCGGAGCGTGCCCGGACAATATCTTCCCGAGCGGCAGATAAGGCGGCATCGGCGATCTGCAGTTCCTGCCGCTTGGTGGTGACGATTTCCTCGCTGGTCGAGCGCACCGCAAACAATTGCTCGTAGCGGCGCGCCTGGGTTTGCGCGTAGGCTTGCCGGGCTTCTGCCTCGCGCAAAGCCGCTTCCGCACGCTTGAATGCCGACTCCTGTGAGCGCACCCGATCATCGAGGTCGACCGGCTCCATCTCGCCGAGCACCTGTCCGGCCTTGACCTGGTCGCCTACATGCACCTCCAGGCGTTTGACGCGCCCGGCAAACGTCGGCCCGATCTTGTAGGTGTAGCGCGCCTCCACCGTGCCGATGCCGAACAGCGCCGGTGTGATAGCCCGTGATTCCACGCTTGCCACCGTCACCGCGACCGGGGCGAGCGGCCCTGATCGCAGACCGACATAAATAAAAAGCACCAGCAAAGGAATGATGACGGCAAGCAGCGCCAGGGTGCGGCCTTGCAAGGGTAACTTTTTCATTGCGCACTCCTTATGCCACGCCGATAAATTGCAAAGACGCGCGGCGCATCGCGGTGCATACGTCCCACATCACCCGCCAACAGCGATTGCATGACCAAGCCCTGGATCGTGCCAATGAACAGCGTTGCCGCCGCCTCGTTGTCAAGCGAGGGAGACAACTCGCCGCTGGCCTTGCCTTTCTCGATGAGACGATGCAAACGTTCGCCGTAGCGCTGAATCAAGGTTTGCACCATGCGCTTGGCCGGTGTCGATTCGGCACGCTGAAGCTCACCAAACATCATTCTTGGCACGCCTGGGTGCTCAGCTACGAATTCGATATGACTCATGAACATCGCCTCCATGGCTGCCAAGGGCGACTCGATTCCTTGTGCGGATCGATCGATTCTGGCTAATAGGCGCTCTGCTACCCACTCCATGACCGCCTGCCAAATGGCTTCCTTGTTCGGGAAGTGCCGAAACAGCGCACCCTGGGTCAAGTTCATGTGTTTAGCGATAGCTGCAGTGGTTATCTCGCTTGGGTTTTGTGAACCGGCAAGCGCCACGACGGACTCGACAGTTACGGCACGACGTTCATCGGCCGGCAGATGCTTTGGATGGGTGTCCACGAGCACTCCTTGTAAGATAGTAATTGATTACTATCTTACCACAAGAGGCAACTCAAACAAGAGAAAACCCGACGTACTCGTCAATATCTAGCGTCTGCAATGGGCTTAACGTGCTTTATTTTCCGTTTTCTGAGACGTCCCCACGTACAAAGGTGTCGATCTGACCGGTGCAACCTATGCCACGGACATCCGGCTCTCCGACCCGGATGGCAATGAGCGCACGCTGGCGGACTTCCGAGGCAAGGCCATCCTGGTCTTCTTCGGCTTCACTCAGTGCCCAGATGTCTGCCCGACGGCCCTGGCGCGGGCGGCCGAGGTCAAGCGGCTTCTCGGCCCCGACGGCGAGCGCTTCCAGACACTGTTCGTCACGGTCGATCCCGAGCGCGACACGCCCGAGGTGCTCAAAGCCTACACGGCTGCATTCGACCCCAGCTTTATCGGTCTGTACGGCGACCTGGAACGCACCGCACAGATCGCCAAGGACTTCAAGGTCTACTACAAGAAAATGCCGACGGGATCGTCCTACACCATGGACCACACATCGCTCAGCTACGTCTACGACCCGCTAGGAAAGCTGCGCTTGGCCCTGCGCCATGAGCAACCCGCCCAAGACTATGCGGACGACATCCGCAAGCTCTTGAACCCTGCCTGACCCTCTATCCCCTCAAGGAGAACACCATGAAACTCGTCATCCGCACAGCCATCGTCGCCGCCTCGCTGCTCGCGGCCACCGCCCAGGCGCAAGTCACCGTCAAAGATGCCTGGGTGCGCGCCACCGTACCGCAACAGAAAGCCACCGGCGCCTTCATGCAGTTGAAGGCAACCAAGAATAGCAAGCTGGTCTCGGCCAGCTCGCCGCTTACGCCCGCCGTCGAGGTCCACGAGATGGCCATGCAGGACAACGTGATGAAGATGCGCCAGGTGCCGGCCGTCGAGCTGCCCGCAGGCAAGACCGTGGAACTCAAGCCCGGCGGCTACCACGTGATGCTGATGGACCTGAAGCAGCAGGTGAAGGAAGGCGACACGGTGCCTCTGACCCTCGTCATCGAGGGCCCGGACGGCAAGCGCGAATCGGTCGAAGTGAAGGCTCCCGTGCGTGCGCTCAACGCCAGCGCCCAGCCGGCTGGCCACGATGCCCAGGGCGGCCACAAGCACTGAAGCACTTGGCGGGTGGGTGAATGGCGCACCTGTAGCACACCCCACCGCTTGCAGCCCTCGAAATTCGAAGCCGCGATGCCAACTCCCGCAACCTAGGTCACGCATAGCCAAAAAGCTCACGGCGTACGGCAACCGGAGATGGTTACTCCACCAGCGTTTTGCAATGCGTGTTTACTAGCGCTGTTTCTCTGAAACCCACGGTCTCCTTGCATGAAGGCCTCTAGCATGTGCGGGATCAGCGTCGTGGCATCGACCGCTTCGCCGTACACCTGCGCGTGCAGCGCGGCGTAACGGTCGAGGTCGGCTTTCAGGCTGACCGGGCACGCAAAGGCCAGCTTGACGCTCTCGACCTTGGGCAGCGGCCCAAGCCGCAACTTCCTGGTGGTGTTCATTTCGCAATTCCACGGTTGAAGAACATAGGCTGGTACGGCCGCAGCACAAAATCGCGGTTGACGATGATCCGCACCGGCAGGCCCGGCCGCTCGGTCAGCGTCGGCTGGATGTTCATGTTGCGCCGGGTCATCTCTTGGCCGACCTGGTTGATGCTGTCCTGCGCGCTATCGCGCCCAGCGATCACGATGCGGTTGCCATCCTGCCGGTTTTCCGGTGCGGCCAACTCGGCACCCACGCCCAGCAGGGTCGTCAGCGCCGCACCCGCGAAGACGCGATCCCAATGCCAATCGACGCCATCCTCCAGGCCGGAATAGCCGGCAGGGTCAGTGCCCGCCAGGTTGTCTAGCTTCAGCGAGGACGTGTCCGGCAGGATGACGCGGTTCCACACCACCTGTACGCGGCTCTGCCCGTAGCTCACCTGGCTGTTGTACTTGCCCAGGATGCGCGATCCCTGTGGGATCAGCAGGAACTTGCCAGTGGCCGTGTCATAGACCGGCTCCGTCACCGTGGCTATCACGTCGCCCGGCAGATCGGACTTGATGCCCGTCACCAGCGCGCCCGCGATCCCCGTTCCCGCCATGACCTGATACGGCGAGGCCGGCATCTGGAGATTGCCGGAATTGCGGGTTTCCGTAGAACCGCCTTTCAGGAAAGCCTCTTTCTGGTCTTGCCGGTTCTGCACGGCTGTCGGGTCGGATGGCTGGGCCGCCGTCGAGGCCGGGCCAGCGGCCAGCGGGTCGAAGCCCGCCAAGGCGCTGCCGGGCGCAGCCGCAGCG
>NZ_KE148652.1:319-22881 GCF_000410635.1 Comamonas sp. B-9 | reverse complement strand
CACCCCTGCTCCCGTGCAAGCCCCTGCGCCGGTGGCCGCAAGCGCCAAGGCGCCAGCAACAGCCAAGCCTGCGCAACCGGCCCGCAGCCCTGCCGTGGCCGAAGCCAGCCCCGTCGTGGCCAGCAAGCCGGCCAAGGCCGCCAAACCGCGCAGCGACAAGGCCAAGCTTTTTGTGCTCGACACCAATGTGCTGCTGCATGACCCCAGCAGCCTGTTCCGCTTTGAAGAGCACGATATCTACCTGCCGATGATCGTGCTCGAAGAGCTCGATGGCCACAAGAAGGGCATGACCGAAGTGGCCCGCAATGGCCGCCAGGCCAGCCGCACGCTCGATGCGCTGGTCGCCAGCCAGGAAGCGCATCTGGCCCAGGGCATTCGCCTCGATGCCACCGGCCAGAAGGGCGCCAGCGGCTGCCTGTTCTTCCAGACCGAGCCGCTGAACTACCAGCTGCCCGAGAGCCTGCCCCAGGGCAAGGCTGACAACCAGATCCTGGGCGTGGTCGAGGCCCTGCGCCAGCGCCACCCTGACCGCCCTGTGGTGCTGGTGTCCAAGGACATCAACATGCGCGTCAAGGCGCGTGCGCTGGGCCTGGAGGCCGAGGACTACCAGAACGACAAGACGCTGGAAGACGGCGACCTGCTCTACACCGGTATGCTGCAGCTGCCGCTGGATTTCTGGGCCAAGGTCGGCAAGAAGGTCGAGAGCTGGCAGTCGGGCGCCTCCACCTGCTACCGCATCAGCGGCGCCATCACCCAGCAGCTGCACATCAACCAGTTCGTCTTCTACGAAGCACCGGGCGAGAACAGCCTGTTTGCCCGCGTGATCGAGATCCGTGACAAGACCGCCGTGCTTGAGACGCTGAAGGACTACGGCCACCAGAAGAACAATGTGTGGGGCGTGACCACGCGCAACCGTGAGCAGAACTTCGCGATGAACCTGCTGATGGACCCGGATGTGGACTTTGTCACCCTGGCCGGCACGGCAGGCACCGGCAAGACCTTGATGGCCCTGGCCGCCGGCCTGAACCAGGTGCTTGACGAGCGCCGCTACACCGAGATCATCATGACCCGCGCCACCGTCAGCGTAGGCGAGGACATCGGTTTTCTGCCCGGCACCGAAGAAGAGAAGATGGGCCCCTGGATGGGCGCATTGGACGACAACCTGGAGTTCCTGGCCAAGGGCGACGGCGGCAATCCTGGCGAATGGGGGCGCTCTGCCACCAATGACCTGATCCGCAGCCGCATCAAGATCAAGAGCATGAACTTCATGCGCGGCCGTACCTTCCTGAACAAGTACGTGATCATCGACGAGGCGCAGAACCTGACGCCCAAGCAGATGAAGACCTTGATCACCCGTGCCGGCCCCGGTACCAAGATCATCTGCATGGGCAACCTGGCCCAGATCGACACGCCCTACCTGACCGAAGGCTCCTCGGGCCTGACCTATGTGGTGGACCGTTTCAAGGGCTGGCCACACAGCGGCCACATCACCCTGGCGCGCGGCGAGCGCTCGCGCCTGGCCGACTTTGCCAGCGATGTGCTGTAAACCGCGCTAGGCCGCAGCAGGCGCTGCACAGCCTCCGCCAAGGCCCAGGCCAAAAGCCCCAAAAAGCCAAATACAAAGGCACCGAGTTTTTGCTCGGTGCCTTTTTTTGCGCCTTCAGCCGGGGCTTAAACGCCAGTGCCTCGGATCTGGTCCAGGCTGCGCGCCGGCGTAATCGCCTGCGGATCGAGCTTGCAGTGCAGGATCACCGGCAGCTGGTGCTGTTCCGCCCAACTGCGCATGGCAGCGAGCGCAGGGGCAAAGTCTTCGGTCTTCTCGACCAACGCTGCATTGCCGCCAAAGGCCTTGGCGTAAGCCACAAAGTCGGGGTTGCGCAGCTCGGTGGCACTGACCCGGTTCGGGTAGTCGCGCTCCTGGTGCATGCGGATGGTGCCGTACATGCCGTTGTCGATCAGCAGCACGATGACGGGCAGCTGGTACTGCACGGCGGTCGCAAACTCCTGGCCATGCATCAGAAAGTCGCCATCGCCGGCAATGCAGACGACGCTGCGCTGCTTGTCCAGGCGCTTGGCGCCGACGGCGGCGGGCAGCCCATAGCCCATGCTGCCACTGGTGGGGGCCAGTTGGCTGCCATAGTGCGTGAACGGCCAGAAGCGGTGCACCCAGGTGGCAAAGTTGCCCGCGCCATTGCACCAGACCGTATCGCCCGGCAGCACCTCGCGCAGATGCGCCATCAGCTGGCCCATCTGCAGCGCGCCAGGCACCTGGATGGGCGCAGGATTGCTCCAGGCCAGGTAGTCGGCATGGGCCTGCTGCACCAGCGCCTGGCGCTCGGCGCTCGGCGCAGCGGCTGGCTGGCGGGCCAGGGCGGCGCAGAAGGAGTCGGGCGCGGCCACAATCGCCTGGTCGGCCTGGTAGACCCGGCCCAGTTCGTCTGGATCGGGGTGCACATGGATGAGCCGCTGGCCGCTGCTGGCCGGAATGCCCAAGAGGCTGTAGCCCTGCGAGGGCACCTCGGACATGCGCCCGCCCAACAGCACCACCAGATCGGCCTGCTTGACGCGTTCGATCAGCTTGGGATTGACGCCCAGGCCCACATCGCCGGCATAGTTGCCGTGGTGGGCGGGGAACACCATCTGGCGGCGGAAGGAGCAGGCCACCGGCACCGCATGGGCGGCGGCAAAGGCGGCGATATCCGCATGGGCCTGCGCAGTCCAGCGCGAGCCGCCGGCAATGATGATGGGGTTTTGCGCGGCGGCCAATTGGGCGACGACGGCGGCCACATCGGCATCGGCGGCATGCGCGGGCGCAGGCTGGTAGCGGCGCGCATCAGGCACGCTGACGGCATCGCGTAGCATGTCTTCGGGCAGCGCTATCACCACCGGGCCGGGGCGGCCGCTGGTGGCCACGGCAAAGGCGCGGGCCATGGTCTCGGGGATACGCGCCGCATCATCGATCTCGGTGGCCCACTTGACCATGCTGCCAAACACCGCGCGGTAGTCCAGCTCCTGGAAGGCCTCGCGGCCGCGCGCCGAGCGCTCGATCTGGCCGACGAAGAGGATCATCGGGGTCGAGTCCTGCATCGCAATGTGCAAGCCAGCCGAGGCATTGGTAGCACCTGGCCCGCGCGTGACCATGCAGATGCCTGGCTGGCCGGTGAGCTTGCCCTGGGCTTCGGCCATCATCGCGGCGCCGCCCTCCTGGCGGCAGATCGTCGTCTCGATGGGCGCGTCATAGAGCGCATCGAGCACCGCCAGAAAGCTCTCGCCCGGCACCGTGAAAATCTGCTGCACGCCGTGGATCAGCAGCTGGTCCACCACCAGCTGGCCACCGGTGCGTGTTGCTTGCTTGCCTGCCATGTCTTGTCTCCTTTGTCTTGTCATCGATGCGCCAGAAGCGGGGGATTGAACCCGATCTGGCCTGGCTACACATTGCGCCAGCGCAGCAAATGGCTGCGCAGCGCCGCAAAAAACGGCAGCATCGGATGCCACAAGGGCTGGCCTGCAACGGTGGCAGGCCAGCCCTTGGCAGATGCTGGAGTAGTGGGAGACAGGGGCGCAAAGCCCCTGTCTGGGTGGGAGGCCACACAGGGCACAGGCATATCAGTGGCCTGCGCTGGCAGCACACACCCGGCGGCGCAGCGGCCGCCCCGGTGGGGAGCCCTGCAAGCCCGGGCAGCGGGCAGCATGCCCACGGCGCCGGCCTGCAGCTGCCCGCCCATCACACGTCAAAGCGCACGCCTTGCGCCAGTGGCAGCGCGCCACTGTAGTTGATGGTGTTGGTGGCACGGCGCATATAGCCCTTCCAGGCGTCCGAGCCCGATTCGCGGCCACCGCCGGTTTCCTTCTCGCCACCAAAGGCACCACCGATCTCCGCACCCGAGGTACCGATATTGACGTTGGCAATGCCGCAGTCACTGCCAGCGGGCGACATGAAGCGCTCGGCATCGCGCAGGTCGCTGGTGAAGATGGCCGACGACAGGCCCTGGGGCACGGCGTTCTGCACCGCGATCGCTTCGTCGGCGCTGCCGTCGTAGGTGACGATGTAGAGGATGGGCGCAAAGGTTTCGTGCTCCATCACCTTGGTCTGGGCAGGCATCTTGACCAGAGCCGGGCGCACGTAGTAGGCGTCTTTACCCAGGTCTTCGCGCTCGCGCTGGCCGCCGATGACGGTGCCGCCCTCTTCCTTGGCCTGGGCCAGTGCGGCCTGCATGCCGTCGAACGAGGCCTTGTCGATCAGCGGGCCCACCAGGGTGCCGTCAGTCAGCGGGTCACCCACGGTGACGCTGCCGTAGATCTTCTCCAGGCGCGCCACCAGCTGGTCGGCCACCGATTTGTGCACGATCAGGCGGCGCAAGGTGGTGCAGCGCTGGCCGGCAGTACCGACGGCTGCAAAGGTGATGGCGCGGGCGGCCAGCTCCAGGTCGGCCGACGGCGTGACGATCATCGCGTTGTTGCCACCCAGCTCCAGGATGGAGCGGCCAAAGCGCTCGGCCACCTTGACGCCGACCTGGCGGCCCATGCGGGTCGAACCGGTGGCGCTGACCACGGGCACCAGCGGGCTGTCCACCAGCACTTCGCCCACTTCACGGGCGCCAATCAGCAGCTGGGCCAGGCCCGCTGGCACGGCACCAGGCTGCTCCTGGTTGAAGGCAGCAATCGTCTGCTCCAGCAGGTGCTGGCAGGCCACGGCGGTCAACGGGGTCTTCTCGGACGGCTTCCACACCACCGCGTCGCCACAGACCAGGGCCAGCGCGCTGTTCCAGCACCAGACGGCGACGGGGAAATTGAAGGCCGAGATGATGCCCACGACGCCCATCGGGTGCCAGGTTTCCATCATGCGGTGGCCGGGGCGCTCGCTGGCAATCGTCAGACCATGGAGCTGGCGCGACAGGCCAACGGCAAAGTCGCAGATATCGATCATTTCCTGGACTTCGCCCAGGCCTTCGGAGGTGATCTTGCCCGCTTCAATCGACACCAGGGCGCCGAGTGCCGCCTTGTGCTGGCGCAGGGTCTGGCCAAAGCGGCGCACCAACTCGCCACGCACGGGGGCCGGCACGGTGCGCCACTGCAGGTAGGCCTGGTGGGCAGCGGCAATGGCGTCTTGCGCCTGCTGCGCGCTGTGGGCCTTCAACACGGCCAGGCTGGCGCCGTCGGCGGGCGAGCGGCTGGTGATGTCCTGGCCTGCCAGGGGCTGGAGGTCGAGCGCAAGCGCCTTGAGAATTTCGTTCAAATGTTGGGTGGATTGCGTCATCGCTCGTCTTTCCTATTCACTATCACAACAGAAACTGTCCGGCCCTCCGTGCGGGCCCGGACCATGATGGGGGGTGCTGCCAATGCAGCTTAAAGCGCTGCGCGCCCGGACACGGGCACAGCACTTTGTACACCCTGCCCGTGACAGGGCTGCACAGGGCCCGCCTGCGGCAGTGCGCAGCGGGGGCAGAAGCACCAAACTTAAAAATACTATGTGAACTATCAGGAACAACAAAATGAGAAAATGGTGAGACATAGTGCGTTTTTTGAACAAAGTCCCCACCCATGCGCAACGCGATTCCCAATATCGGCCTGTTGATGGCTTTTGAAGCCTCGGCCCGGCACGGCAATTTCTCCCGCGCTGCCAATGAGTTAGCGTTGACCGCCAGTGCCGTCAGCCGCCATGTGGCGGCGCTGGAGGACCGGCTGGGGGTGCCGCTTTTTGTGCGCCACAAACGCCGCGTCATGCTGACCGATGCGGGTAAACGATATGCGCAGCGTGTGCGTGTGCACCTCAACGGCCTGGAGCGCGATACGCAGGAGATCGCCAACAGCCGCGCCCAGGGCTATGCCATCCACCTGGCCGTCGTCTCCAGCTTTGCCACGCAGTGGCTGGTGCCCCGGCTGCCCGCCTTTGCGCAACTGCACCCGGACATCCATGTGCACCTGTCGGTGCGCTCCGAGCCTTTTGCGTTCGAGGAAAGCGGTTTTGACGGAGCCATCTATTCGGGCGACGGCCTCTGGTCCAAGACCCAGGGGCAGCGCATTGCCCGCGATGGCGCCTGCATCCCCGTCTGCAGCCCGGCCTTTGCAGCGCAGCATGCGCTGGCCACGCAGGAGGACTGGCAGCCACTGGTACACATCGGGCTGGAGAGCCGGCCCGCTGCCTGGCGCGACTGGTACAACGGCCTGGGCTGGGACTACTCGGTGCAGGCCTCGCGCGGGCCGCGCTATGAGCTGTTCTCGATGGTCATCATGGCAGCCGCCGCCGGCCTGGGCGTGGGCCTGGTGCCCGAGGTGCTGGTGCAACCGGCGCTCGATGCGGGCCAGCTGATCCCCGCCCATACCCAGACCTTGCCGGGCACGCAGAGCTACTGGTTCAGCTACCCCACCTACCGCGAGCCCTCGGCCGCGCTGCAGGCTTTTGAGCAATGGGTGCTCCAGCAAAGCCAGGGGCAGCAGGACTGAGCCCCACCCCAGCCTGCCAGGCGCTGGCGTGCATCAGTAGTCGTCGCCGCCCACGGCCAGGTTTTCAAAGCGGGTCTGGTTCTTCTGGAAGAACAGCTTCACGGTGCCGGTCGGGCCGTTACGCTGCTTGCCGATGATGACCTCGGCCACATTGGGCTCATTGCTCTCTTTGTTGTAGTAGTCGTCACGGTAGATGAACATGATGATGTCCGCATCCTGCTCGATGGCGCCCGATTCGCGCAGGTCGGACATCATCGGGCGCTTGTCGGTGCGCTGCTCCACCGAGCGGTTGAGCTGCGACAGCGCAATCACCGGGCATTGCAGCTCCTTGGCCAGCATCTTCAAACCGCGCGAGATTTCACCGAGCTCCGTCGCCCGGTTGTCCGAGCTGGCCGCCGAGCCCGAGCCGCTCATCAGCTGCAGGTAGTCGACCACGATCAGGCCGAGCTTGCCGCACTGGCGGGCGAGGCGCCGCGAGTTGGCGCGCAGCTCCGACGGCGTCAGGCCCGGGGTCTCATCGATGTGCAGCGAGACCGTGCGCAGCCGCTCGATCGCCTCGGACAGGCGCGGCCACTCCTCATCGGTCAGCTTGCCGGTGCGCAGATTGCCCTGGTTGACCCGGCCAATCGAGCCCACGATACGCACCGCCAATTGGGCGGCGCCCATTTCCATCGAGAAGATGGCTACCGGCAGGCCTTCGTTGAGCGCCACATGCTCGGCAATGTTCACCGCGAACGAGGTCTTGCCCATCGAGGGGCGCGCGGCCAGCACCACCAGGTCACCGGCCTGCAGGCCGCTGGTCATGCGGTCCAGGTCGGCAAAGCCGGTAGGCACACCGGTCACATCGACCGGGTTGTCCGCCATCTCCTGCACCCGGTCGAGCAGGTCCACGACCAGGTTGTCCAGCGACTGGAAGCCCTGCTTCATGCGCGAGCCCTCCTCGCCAATCGCAAAGATCTTCTGCTCGGCCTCGTCCAGAATGCGGTCCACCGTCTTGCCCTGCTGGTTGAAGGCGTTGGTGGCGATCTCGTCACTGGCGGTGACCAGCTTGCGCAGGATCGAGCGCTCGCGCACGATTTCGCCATAGCGGCGGATATTGGTGGCGCTGGGCACATACTGGGCCAGCTGGTTCAGGTAGGCCAGGCCGCCCACCTCTTCGGCCTTGCCGATGCTTTGCAGGTGCTCATAGACCGTGATCACATCGGCGGGCTTGCCGGCATTGATCATGCTGGCCATGGCCGCGAAGATCAGCTTGTGCTCATGGCGGTAGAAGTTGTCCTCGGCCAGCACATCGCCCACCCGGTCCCAGGCATTGTTGTCCAGCAGCAGGCCCCCCAGCACGCTGGACTCCGATTCGATCGAATGCGGCGGTATGCGCAGCTGCGCCACCTGCTTGTCGGGGGTGATGAAGGCAGTGTCATCCAGGGGGGGAAAGGTCTCTGACATGGGAAATCCAAATGAGCAAACGCTGGCCTGGCAGCCAGCAATCCACAAGAATAGCGCAGATGCCGCGCAAGGCTGACAGCGACGAACAAAACCCGCATCCCGGGGACTGTGCTGCGGCCGGGAACGAAAAAGCCGCCCGAGGGCGGCTTCTCAACGCAGAGCGTGGAGTATTAAACGTGTTCGCCGTAGACGGACACGTTCACTTCCACCACCACGTCGGTGTGCAGAGCCACTTCCACAGCGGTCTCGCTCACGGTCTTGATAGGACCGTTGGGCAGACGCACTTGCGACTTGGCCACTTGGAAGCCCATCTTGCCCAGTTCATCAGCGATGTCGTGGTTGGTGACGGAGCCGAACAGACGGCCATCCACACCTGCCTTTTGGGTCAGCTTCACGGTCTGGCCGGACAGCTTCTCGCCTTGTGCTTGGGCAGCAGCCAGCTTTTCAGCAGCAGCCTTTTCCAGCTCAGCGCGCTTGGCTTCGAATTCAGCCTTGGCAGCTTCGGTAGCGCGGCGTGCGCGGCCCGAAGGGATCAGGAAGTTACGTGCGTAGCCGTCCTTGACCTTCACGATTTCACCCAGGTTGCCCAGGTTCACGACCTTGTCGAGCAGAATGATTTGCATGTTCGTGCTCCTTAGATCTTGTGTTGGTCAGAGTAAGGAACCATGGCCAGGAAGCGAGCGCGCTTGATGGCAGTGTTCAGCTGACGTTGGTAGATGGCGCGGGTGCCGGTCAGACGTGCGGGAATGATCTTGCCGTTTTCAGCAACGAAATCACGCAGGGTGTCGACATCCTTGTAGTCGATTTCTTCGACGCCAGCCACGGTGAAGCGGCAGAAACGCTTGCGCTTGAACAGCAGCGACTGGGTGTTGCGCTTTGGGCGCTTGTCTTTGTTGAATTTCTTGAACGTGGCCATTTTCGGACCTCTCAATAAGTATCTTGTTGAATATCCTGGATGTGCAGAACCAGCGATTTGCTGTTGCGCGGTGTGGCCAAAAAGCCCTGGAATGTCCAGGTGCTCCCTACAGCCTGCCGAGCGATTCGCTCTGCCAGTGCACCAAAGGCAATCGCCTTGAGCACGGCATTGACTTGTCGGGGTTGCGCTGCTTCGGTCTGGGTGGAGCGGTGCTCCAGCACAATATCTACAGCAGGTAGCCCAGCCGGCGTGTATCGCAAAATCTTGATTTCAGCGATGACGGCGGTGACAAGTACGCGGTTCTCCACCTCCTGTGTGATTAACGCTCTGCAGCGGCGTGCTCAGCCTGGTTGGCCTTGCGCGCTTCTTCGCGTTCCACGGTCTTCATCATGGCCGAAGGAGCGGTGTCAGCCTTCTTCTTCTGCACAGTCAGTTGGCGCAGCACAGCGTCGTTGAACTTGAACGCGTGTTCCAGTTCAGCCATCACAGCCTGGTCGGCTTCGATATTCAGGCACAGATAGTGGGCCTTGGCCAGCTTGTTGATCATGTAGGCCAGTTGGCGGCGGCCCCAGTCTTCAACGCGGTGGATCTTACCGCCGCCGGCGGTAATCATGCCTTTGTAACGCTCCAGCATGGCTGGAACTTGTTCGCTCTGATCGGGGTGGATCAGCAGCACGATCTCATAGTGACGCATGCAAACTCCTTGTGGATTGCGCCACCCGCTAGTGCACTTGATTGCAAATACAGCGCGGTGTGGCAAGGGAAACCAACGATTATACAAACCAATTCAAAAACCGTCAAACATGGTTTATAAACACGGGCCGCTGCGGACACCACGGGGGGCAGCTTGCCCAGACGGAAAAGCCAAATAAGCCCCTTGAAAAGCAAGGAAATGCCCCCAGGTGCGGCCACAAGAGTCCTTTTTGTTAACGAAATACGAACAGCACCATGTCAGACAACCTCCACCCCGAAGGCCAAAACCCCATGTCCGCCGAAGAGCTGGAAGCCGCTGCCGCTGCCAACCAGTCGCAACTGGAAGCAGAGCTGGCGGAGTTGAAGGCCAAGAACGCCGAGCTGGCCGACCAGTACCTGCGCGCCAAGGCAGAAGTTGAAAACGCCCGCCGCCGCGCCGATGATGAAGTGGCCAAGGCCCGCAAGTTCGGCGTCGAGAGCTTTGCCGAGAGCCTGCTGCCGGTGATCGACAGCCTGGATGCCGCGCTGGCCATCCAGAATGCCAGCCCCGAGCAACTGCGTGAAGGCTCGGACGCCACCCTGCGCCAGCTCGTCTCCGCACTGGAGCGCAACAAGGTGGTCGCGATCAACCCGGCTGCCGGCGACAAGTTCGACCCCCACCACCACCAGGCGATCTCGGCCGTGCCTGCCGCGCAAGACCCCAACACCGTGGTGGCCGTGCTGCAAAAGGGTTATGCCATTGCCGAGCGCGTACTGCGCCCTGCACTGGTGACCGTTGCTGCACCCAAGTAAACGTACCTCCCGGCTTTTTTGCATTGCGCACTTGAACAACCGCTAAAAAGCCACAGATAACAGTCAATCAGGGCGCTGAGCCGCCCCAACAAATACAGGAGTAGAGAAATGGGAAAGATTATCGGTATTGATTTGGGCACGACCAACAGCTGCGTGGCCGTGATGGAAGGCAACACCACCCGCGTGATCGAAAACAGCGAAGGTGCACGCACCACGCCATCGATCGTTGCATACCAGGAAGACGGCGAAATCCTGGTGGGCGCTTCTGCCAAGCGCCAGGCTGTCACCAACCCCCGCAACACGATCTACGCTGCCAAGCGCCTGATCGGCCGCAAGTTCGACGAGAAGGAAGTGCAAAAGGACATCGACCTGATGCCTTTCCAGATCGTCAAGGCCGACAACGGCGACGCCTGGGTGCAAGTGCGTGACCAGAAGCTGGCCCCACCACAGATCTCCGCAGAAGTGCTGCGCAAGATGAAGAAGACCGCTGAGGACTTCCTGGGCGAGCCCGTGACCGAAGCGGTGATCACCGTGCCTGCGTACTTCAACGACGCGCAGCGCCAGGCCACCAAGGACGCTGGCCGTATCGCCGGCCTGGAAGTCAAGCGCATCATCAACGAACCGACCGCTGCAGCCCTGGCCTTTGGCCTGGACAAGGGCGGCAAGGGTGACCGCAAGATCGCCGTGTATGACCTGGGCGGCGGTACCTTTGACGTGTCCATCATCGAAATTGCCGATGTGGACGGCGAAAAGCAGTTCGAAGTGCTGTCGACCAATGGCGACACCTTCCTGGGCGGTGAAGACTTCGACCAACGCGTGATCGAGTACATCATTGCCGAGTTCAAGAAGGAACAAGGCGTGGACCTGTCCAAGGACGTGCTGGCACTGCAACGTCTGAAGGAAGCGGCTGAAAAGGCCAAGATCGAGCTGTCCAGTTCGGCTGCCACCGACATCAACCTGCCCTACATCACCGCTGACGCTTCGGGTCCCAAGCACCTGAACATCAAGCTCACCCGCGCCAAGCTCGAAAGCCTGGTGGACGAGCTGATCGAGCGCACCATCGCCCCTTGCCGCACCGCGATCAAGGACGCCGGCATCGCTGTGTCCGACATCGACGACGTGATTCTGGTGGGCGGCATGAGCCGTATGCCCAAGGTGCAGGAGAAGGTCAAGGAATTCTTCGGCAAGGACCCACGCAAGGACGTGAACCCTGACGAAGCCGTGGCCGTGGGCGCTGCCGTGCAAGGCCAGGTGCTGGGCGGTGACCGCTCCGACGTGCTGCTGCTGGACGTGACGCCTCTGTCCCTGGGTATCGAAACCCTGGGCGGCGTGATGACCAAGATGATCACGAAGAACACCACGATCCCGACCAAGTTCGCGCAGACCTACTCGACCGCCGAGGACAACCAGCCTGCCGTGACCATCAAGGTGTTCCAGGGTGAGCGTGAAATCGCCAGCGCCAACAAGCTGCTGGGCGAGTTCAACCTGGAGGGCATTCCAGCCGCACCCCGTGGCACGCCACAGATCGAGGTGGCCTTCGACATCGATGCCAACGGTATCTTGAACGTCTCTGCCAAGGACAAGGGCACCGGCAAGGAAAACAAGATCACCATCAAGGCCAGCTCCGGTCTGTCCGAGGACGAGATCCAGAAGATGGTCAAGGACGCCGAGCTGAACGCCGCCGACGACAAGAAGAAGCTCGAGCTGGTGCAGGCCCGCAACCAAGGCGAAGCCGCTGTGCACAGCGTCAAGAAGAGCCTGGGCGAGCATGGCGACAAGCTCGATGCCGCTGAGAAGTCGGCTATCGACACGGCGGTTCAAGAGCTGGAAGAAGCACTGAAGACCGAAGACAAGGACGCCATCGAAGCCAAGACCACGGCCTTGATGACCGCCAGCCAGAAGCTGGGCGAGAAGGTGTATGCCGACGCCCAGGCTGCACAGGCCGGAGCCGCCGGTGCAGCAGCGGGCGCGGCCGGCGCTGCGGCAGCCGATGACAATGTCGTCGACGCCGAAGTCAAGGAAGTCAAGAAGGACTAATCGCCTTCCGACAGGCTTGGAGCCGACGCTACCCAGCACCCATGCCGGAGTTCGCATTGCCGCACTCCGGCATGGCTTTTCTACAGAATCGCTCTTTCTTCTGTAGCACGTAGCTCCGGTCAGTGGGCTGCAGGCCCTGTCTCCCTTTCACGCAAGCATCCAAAGGCACACGATGACATCTACTACAGCACCTGCGAGCGACGCACTGCATGTTGCAGAGCTCAGCCGTGTCAACCAGAAGATCACCGATGGCGCGGCAGAGTTGCCCGCCGTCACGCTCAAAGACGGCAGCCGGGTGCAGACCGGCACCGTGGCCACCATGCTCTACAACATCGCGCTCTACAATGCCGGCGAGCGCGGCGCTGTTGAACAAGAGCTGAAGATGGCGATTCCCACCTTGTTCAAGGTGGGCTTGTTTGAGCTATTTCCACCGCAGCAATGGATTGACGGCGACAATCCCGGCCGCAGCTTTGTGGGCACCCATGCCCGGGCGTACCTGAACGCCGCTGGTTAAACCCCCACAGAATTCAAGAACACCATGTCCAAACGCGATTACTACGAAGTCCTTGGCCTGAGCAAATCCGCCACGGAAGTCGAAATCAAGACGGCCTACCGCAAGATGGCCATGAAGTACCACCCCGACCGCAACCAGGGCGACAAGGCCAAGGAAGCGGAAGAGAAGTTCAAGGAGTGCAAAGAAGCCTACGAAATGCTCTCCGACAGCCAAAAGCGTGGCGCCTACGACCAGTACGGCCACGCCGGGGTCGATCCCAATATGCGCTCGGGCATGGGCGGCGAGGGCTTTGGTGGTTTTGCCGAATCGTTTGGCGACATCTTTGGCGAGATGTTTGGCGGTGGCCGTCGCGGCGGCGGTGGCCCCCAGGTCTACCGGGGCAACGACCTGTCCTACGCGATGGACATCAGCCTCGAAGAGGCAGCAGCGGGCAAGAACGCCCAGATCAAGATTCCGTCCTGGGACGAGTGCGACACCTGCCACGGCAGCGGCGCCAAGCCCGGCACCCAGGTCAAGACCTGCAGCACCTGCCACGGCAGCGGCCAGGTGCAGATGCGCCAGGGCTTTTTCGCGGTGCAGCAAACCTGCCCGCACTGCCGCGGCACCGGCAAGATCATCCCCGAGCCCTGCACCAGCTGCCACGGCCAGGGCCGCACCAAGTCGCAAAAGACCTTGGAAGTGAGCATCCCCGCCGGTATCGACGATGGCATGCGCATCCGCTCCACGGGCGACGGCGAACCCGGCCAGAATGGCGGCCCGCCCGGCGATCTGTATATCGAGATCCGCGTGCGCAAACACGAGGTGTTCGAGCGTGATGGCGATGACCTGCACTGCGAGGTGCCCGTCAGCATGGTCACCGCAGCACTGGGCGGCGAAATCGAAGTGCCGACCTTGAGTGGCAAGGCCGCGATCGACATCCCCGAAGGCACCCAGACCGGCAAGCAGTTCCGCCTGCGCGGCAAGGGCATCAAGGGCGTGCGCGCCAGCTACCCGGGCGACTTGTATGTGCACATCGTCGTCGAGACGCCCGTCAAGCTCACCGAGCACCAGCGCAAGCTGCTCAAGGAGCTCGATGAATCGCTGAAAAAGGGCGGCGCCAAGCACACGCCCAACAACCAGTCCTGGGCCGACCGCCTCAAAAACCTGTTCACCTGATAGAAAGAAACGCCGCATCCAGCCGATGCGGCGCCTCCTTAGCCAAGCCTAGCCAAGCACCAGCCTCGCTGGTGCTTTTTTCATGGCCGCTGCGCTTGTCAGTCTTGCTTTTCTGCCTGGTTTGCAAGCTGCGCCCGCGCGGCGCTGCGGCGCATCCAGCGCTGGATGGCGAAGCGCAGCGGCAGCAGCACCACCAGCGCGAGCGCCAACAGCCAGGGCAGCGATTGCGCAGCGGTCAGAATCAGCGACTGCACGCTGCGGGTCAGGCCATCCCAGCTGCGCTGCCAGGTTTGCTGCCAGGGGCTGTAGGTGCCGCTGACGATGGCGCGCGTGGGCTGAAAGCGCATCTGCACGAACTGCTTGGCGGTATCGCGCTGCAACAGCGCGCGGTGGGTGTTGGCCGCATCGATCTCAGCCTGCACCTGGGAGAGCGTGTCGCGGATGGCCATCAGGTCCTGCAGGCTGCGTTTGACATTCTTCTCCAGCATCAGCGCGCGCAGGCTGTCCCGGTATTCGGTGCGGTTCTTGATTTGCGCCTCCACATCCACCACCTCATAGGTCTTGTCCTCGGTCGTGGTCTGGTGGTTGAGCACCCGGGCGCCAGCACCCAGCGACGAGGTCAGTGCAGCAAAATCCTGGGGGCTGACCCGCATCGCCAGCATGGCCTCGGCGGCCGACTGCGGGGTTTCGCGGCGCAGCTGTGAGCCCTCGACATAGCAGTCCAGCCGCTCACAACGCGCCTTGACTTCCTCCCACAGCGCTGCCAGATCGGCCGCCGGCGTCTCCACCTGGATGCGGTGGCTGATGGCCAAAAAGCGCTCGCTGGGGGCGGCCGCACCGCCCTGCCCCATGGCCATATCGGCGGCGGGCGCCGTCTCCATGCTCGCCATCTTGGCCATGGAGCGGGCCGCCATCGGCGCTACCGGTGCGGGTGCGGCCGGGGTGGCCATCTGCGCTTGAGCGGGCGGCGCACTCTGCCCGGCATCGGGCGAGCAGCCGGCCAGCAGGGCCGCTACCGCGATGGCGACGGCCGCCAGGCCAGCAGGACGCGCGCTGAACAGGCCAAACGAAGGGGAGCGAGAAAACATGGGTGGTTCCGTTTCTAGAGCATCGCTGCTTGCGATGTCTGCTCAATCGCGGTGAGACTGCCCCATGGGGTGAAGGCCTTACAAAAACGAACACATTCGGCAGCCTCTGGCGCAGGCCGCTGGCGGGCGCGCCCCGCTACGTTTTCATGCAAATGACACATCAGCCATCGTCATCCGCGATATCAAACGCAGTATTTATAGATAAAATAGCTGCTGATTTCTAAAAATACGATACCTCCCCGCCATGAAAAGCTCAGAGCGCAGTTTTGCGCGCCGCATTGACCTGACCTCGCTCCAGCTGTTTGTGGCCGTGTGCGAGCTGGGCAGCATTGGCCGGGCGGCAGAGCGGGAGTTCATCGCGGCTTCGGCCGTCAGCAAGCGCCTGTCGGACCTGGAAACAGCCGTCGACACCCAGCTGCTCTACCGCCACAGCCGGGGCGTCACTTTGACGCCGGCAGGCGAGAGCCTTTTGCACCATGCCCGCAATGTGCTGTTCGGGCTGGAGCGCATGCAAGGCGAATTGAGCGAATACGCCGATGGCGTGCGCGGCCATGTGCGCATCCATGCCAATATTTCGGCGATCGTGCAGTTTCTGCCCGAGGACCTGGGCAGCTTTGCCCGCGCGCACAGCCAGATCAAGATCGACCTGCAGGAGCACCTCAGTGCGCAGGTGATCCAGGCCGTGCACGAAGGCACGGCCGACCTGGGCATCTGCAACCCCGATGCCGTTGCCAACACCGCCGAGCTCGATCTGCAGTCGCGCCCCTACCGCAGCGACCACCTGATGCTCGTGGTGCCGCTGGACCATGCACTGGCCCAGCGCAACACGATCAGCTTTGAAGAAGCGCTGGAATGGGATATTGTCGGCCTGCAATCGGGCAGCAGCATCAGCCAGGCCATGCGCACCGCATCGGCCCAGCTGCGCCGGCCGCTGCGCCAGCGCATCCAGGTCACCAGCCTCGACGCCATGTGCCGCATGATCGACAACGGCCTGGGCATTGGCCTGCTGCCCGACCGCGCCTTTGCGCTGATGCACGGCGTGGGCAACCTGCGCGGCATCCGCCTAGCCGACGCCTGGGCACAGCGCGAGCTGCGCCTGATGGCGCGCGACTTTGAGGCGCTGCCGGTCACCGCCCGCCTGCTGGTCGAGCACCTGAGCCCCCGGCCCGCCGACGAGGCCCAGGCCGCAGACCAGCAAGACGCCGACCTGGCCGTGCACCTGCAGACCTTTGCCCATCTTTGATATTTCGTATTTAGCCCCTTGATGAGACCCTTGACCCAAAGAGAACCACGATGACCGGACGCACCCTCTACGACAAGATTTTTGACGAGCACACCATCCACACCGAAGAGGATGGCACCGCCGTGCTGTATATCGACCGCCATCTGGTGCACGAAGTCACCAGCCCCCAGGCGTTCGAAGGTCTGCGCATGGCGGGCCGCAAGCTCTGGCGCGTCAGCTCCGTGGTCGCCACCGCCGACCACAACACCCCCACCACCGGCTGGGAGCGCGGCTATGACGGTATCGAGGACCCGATCAGCAAGGAACAGATCGTCACCCTGAACGACAATATTGGCGAGTTCGGCGCTGCTGCCTTCTTCCCCTTCATGGACAAGGGCCAGGGCATCGTCCACGTGATGGGCCCCGAGCAAGGCGCCACCCTGCCCGGCATGCCCGTAGTCTGCGGCGACAGCCACACCAGCACCCACGGCGCCTTTGGCGCGCTGGCCCACGGCATCGGCACCTCCGAGGTCGAGCACGTGATGGCCACGCAGACGCTGCTGGCCAAGAAGGCCAAGAACATGCTGATCAAGGTGGATGGCAAGGTCGCCCCCGGCGTGACCGCCAAGGACATCGTGCTGGCCATCATCGGCCGCATCGGCACTGCAGGCGGCACCGGCTACACCATCGAGTTTGCCGGCTCGGCCATCCGCGACCTGTCCATCGAAGGCCGCATGACGGTCTGCAATATGGCCATTGAAGCTGGCGCCCGCGCAGGCCTCGTCGCTGTGGACAGCAAGACCATCGACTACGTCAAGGGCCGCCCGCTGGCGCCTACCGGCGTGGAATGGGACCAGGCCGTCAGCTACTGGAAGACCTTGCACTCCGATGTCGATGCCAAGTTCGACACCGTGGTCACCTTGCGCGCCGAAGACATCGTGCCCCAGGTCACCTGGGGTACCAGCCCCGAGATGGTGCTGGGTGTCGATGCGACCGTGCCCGATCCGGACAAGGAAAAGGACCCGAACAAGCGCGGCGCCATCGAACGCGCGCTGACCTATATGAACCTGGAGCCAGGCAAGCCGATCAACGACATCTTCGTCGACAAGGTGTTCATCGGCAGCTGCACCAACAGCCGCATCGAAGACATGCGTGAAGCCGCTGCCGTCGTCAAGAAGCTGGGCCAGAAAGTGGCCAAGAATGTGAAGCTGGCCATGGTGGTGCCCGGCTCGGGCCTGGTCAAGGCCCAGGCCGAGGCCGAAGGCCTGGACCAGATCTTCACCGCCGCCGGTTTTGAGTGGCGCGAGCCCGGTTGCTCGATGTGCCTGGCGATGAACGCCGACCGCCTGGAGCCCGGCGAGCGCTGCGCATCGACCAGCAACCGCAACTTCGAAGGCCGCCAGGGCGCCGGTGGCCGCACCCACCTGGTGAGCCCCGCGATGGCCGCCGCCGCCGCCGTGCACGGCCACTTTGTGGACATCCGCCGTTTTGCATGACCCCAGGAGCTATGCGATGAAAACCCGTTTTGCCTTCTTCACCATCGTGCTCGCCGCGCTGCTGTCGGGCTGCAACACCGTCCACGGCATTGGCCAGGACGTGCAGGGGGCGGGCAACGCCATCTCGCGCGCAGCACGCTAACCCCATTCCATACACCGCTGCCCGCGCGCATCCAATGACCGCGTGCAGCCCAAAGGCTTGAACATGCAAAAATTCACCATCCACACCGGCCTCGTGGCACCCATGGACCGCGAGAACGTCGACACTGACGCCATCATCCCCAAGCAGTTCCTCAAGTCGATCAAGAAGACCGGCTTTGGCGTCAACGCCTTTGACGAATGGCGCTACCTGGACCAGCCCGGCCAGCCAGGCGTGCCCGAGTCCGCCCGCAAGCCCAACCCGGACTTTGTGCTCAACCAGCAGCGCTTCCAGGGCGCCAGCATCCTGATTGCCCGCAAGAACTTTGGCTGCGGCTCCAGCCGCGAGCACGCACCCTGGGCGCTGGACCAGTTCGGCTTCCGCGCCATCCTGGCGCCCAGCTTTGCCGACATCTTCTTCAACAACTGCTTCAAGAACGGCCTGCTGCCCATCGTGCTGCCCGAGGCCACGATCGACATGCTGTTCAACGAAGTCGCGGTGCATCCCGGCTACAGCCTGACCATCGACCTGGACCAGCAGGTCATCCTGCGCCCCGGCGGCGAAAGCATCCCCTTCGATGTGATCGCCTTTCGCAAGTACTGCCTGCTCAACGGCTTTGATGACATTGGCCTCACGCTGCGCCACAAGGACAAGATCCAGGCCTATGAAGCCAACCGCCTGGCCACCAAGCCCTGGCTGGCACACAGCCTGGTGCAAGCCAAGGCCTGAGCGCCGCGCGCATCCCTTTCACGCCATCCCCGCTGCGCCCCACCGGGCGCAGCCCTGCCATCCTGACTGAGAAAAAACCATGAAAATCGCTGTATTGCCCGGAGACGGCATTGGTCCAGAAATCGTTGCAGAAGCCGTGAAGGTGCTCGACGCCCTGAAGCTCGACCTGCACCTGCAAAGCGCACCTGTCGGTGGCGCCGCCTATGAGGCCTCCGGCCACCCGCTGCCCCCCGCCACGCTGGAGCTGGCCAAGGCATCGGACGCCATCCTGTTTGGCGCCGTGGGCGATTGGAAGTACGACACTTTGGAGCGCGCACTGCGCCCCGAGCAGGCGATCCTGGGTCTGCGCAAGGCACTGGGCCTGTTTGCCAACTTCCGCCCCGCGATCTGCTACAAGGAACTGACCCACGCCTCCAGCCTGAAGCCCGAGCTGGTGTCCGGCCTCGACATCCTGATCATCCGCGAGCTGACCGGCGACATCTATTTTGGCCAGCCACGCGGCCGCCGCAGCGCACCGGACGGCCACTTCCCCGGCGCCGAAGAAGCCTTCGACACGATGCGCTACACCCGCCCCGAGATCGAGCGCATCGGCCATGTGGCCTTCCAGGCCGCGCAAAAGCGCAGCAAGCGCGTGACCAGCGTGGACAAGGCCAATGTGCTGGAGACCTTCCAGCTGTGGAAGGACGTGATGACCGAAGTGGGCAAGCAGTACCCCGATGTGCAGCTGGACCACATGTATGTGGACAACGCCGCGATGCAGCTGGTCAAGGAACCCAAGCGTTTTGACGTGGTCGTCACCGGCAATATGTTTGGCGACATCCTGAGCGACGAAGCCTCGATGCTGACCGGCTCGATCGGCATGCTGCCCTCGGCCAGCCTCAACGACAAGAAGCAAGGCCTGTACGAACCCAGCCACGGCTCGGCACCGGACATCGCCGGCAAGGGCGTTGCCAACCCGCTGGCCACCATCCTGTCGGCCGCCATGATGCTGCGCTTCAGCGTGGGCCAGGAAGCCGCTGCCCAGAAGATCGAAGCGGCCGTGCAAAAGGTGCTGGCCCAGGGCCTGCGCACGCCCGATATCTACAGCGAAGGCACGACCAAGGTCGGCACCCAGCAAATGGGCGATGCCGTGGTGGCCGCGCTGTAAGCAGCCGTCTTCACAATGCCTTTCCAAGAGCGACCTGCGGGTCGCTTTTTTGCGCCTGCAGAACCATGAAGCGCTGGTACTGCTACTTGCAACCGCCGCGTTTCAACACCAAAACGACGACAGAAGCACGGCACGCTTTCGACTTTAGTCATTTCGACGAATTAAAAAACCATAAATGGTCGAAAAATAGTTTTTAACGTCATATATGCATGCGCTTCGATGCGCCAGCACTCGAAACTTATAAAATTTCTTGCACAGGTTTTAAAATTTGGCGCTAGAATAGCTTCCTATGTCTGCGCACTGCCCTATTTCTTGGCTGAACACCACCACCCCCATTGAGGCGGGTATGGCTGCGCGCGCATACACATTCACAACCACCACGAAGATTACCGGCTGATCCAGCCTGGTTCGTCGTGCGCCTCCAACTGGCCGACGAGCCAGGCCCTCAGCCCCCGTGGCATTTCCTTTCGTTTAGGTAGACAAGGGCGTTTTATGAGCAAGCAATTGGTAGGTTTGGTGGGCTGGCGCGGCATGGTCGGCTCGGTGTTGATGGACCGCATGCAGGCCGAGGGTGACTTCGCGCTGATCGAGCCGGTGTTTTTCTCGACCTCCAACGCCGGTGGCAAGGCCCCTGCGATGGCCACCGTGCACACCCAGCTCAAGGATGCCAATGACATCGCCGAGCTGTCTAAGTGCGACATCATCATCACCTGCCAGGGCGGCGACTACACCAAGGAAGTCTTCCCCAAGATCCGCGCTGCCGGCTGGAACGGCCACTGGATCGATGCCGCCTCGTCGCTGCGCATGCAAGACGATGCCGTCATCGTGCTGGACCCTGTCAATGACGCACTGATCCAGCGCAAGCTGGCCGCTGGCGGCAAGAACTGGATCGGCGGCAACTGCACCAACTCCATCTTGCTGATGGGCCTGTCGGGCCTGTTCAACGCCGGTCTGGTCGAATGGGTCTCGTCGATGACCTACCAGGCCGCGTCCGGCGGTGGCGCCAACCATATGCGCGAACTGCTCAAGGGCATGGGCGTGGTGCACGCTGCCGTGGCCGATGAGCTGGCCACGCCCGCCTCCGCCATTTTGGAGATCGACCGCAAGGTCGCCCAGACCATCCGCAGCGATGTGCCCACCGAGTTCTTTGGCGCGCCTTTGGCCGGCGGCCTGATCCCCTGGATCGATGCCCAGCTGGACAATGGCCAGTCCAAGGAAGAGTGGAAGGGCCAGGCCGAGGTCAACAAGATCCTGGGCACCGATGCCACCATCCCCGTCGACGGCCTGTGCGTGCGCATTGGCGCGATGCGCTGCCACAGCCTGGCGCTGCCCCTGAAGCTCAACAAGGACCTGCCGCTGGCCGAGATCGAAGCGCTGATCAAGGGTGGCAATGACTGGGTCAAGTGGGTGCCCAACGAGCGCGCCGTGACCGTCAAGGAACTGACCCCCGCTGCGGTGACCGGTGGTCTGGAAGTGGCCGTGGGCCGTGTGCGCAAGCTGAACATGGGCCCCGAGTACGTCTCGGCCTTCGTGATCGGCGACCAGCTGCTCTGGGGCGCTGCCGAGCCGCTGCGCCGCATGCTGCGCATCCTGCTGGCGGCCTGATGCCGGCCGTTGCATAAGCGGCCCAACCACCCCACCTTCCGGGCCTGCCCCCAGCAGCCGGAAGGTGTTTTTCTTGCTGCTTTTGCTAACGATTCAAGCCTGGGTCTGCCCGGCAGCCCCCCTCTGAAAAGTTGCTCTGGAACAACAATCAGACCGACCGGAGTGAGCCCAAGCACCCTATCAAATGAGATGCCCATTCCTTAACTTGTCACTCCAACACATTACTGTTAAGGTTCTTTTTACTGATAATTACCGATTTCGCGTCTTAGGGGGAGGGCTTTCTCATGGGTACAAAAACAACCCCGCACGCTTCTACTATTCAATCAAATAGCACTATGCATCGCTGGAAAATCACTGCGCTTGCCGCCGCCATGGCAGCCTTTGGCCTGTACACAGGGGAAGCATCAGCGCTCGCGCTGGGCAAGATCAATGTGAAATCCGCGCTGGGCGAGCCCCTGCGCGCGGAAATCGAAGTTCCGCAGATCACCGACGCCGAGGCCGACACCTTGCAGGTCAAGACGGCCTCGTCGGCGGTCTTCCGCACCCAGGGCATGGACTACTCGGGCACGGTCAGTGGCGTGCGCGCCCAGCTGCAGCGCCGCGCCAATGGCACGGCGGTGATCGTGCTGACCACGCAGCGTCCGGTCAATGATCCCTTTGTCGACTATGTGATCGACGCCAACTGGAATTCCGGCCAGGTCGTGCGCAGCTACACCATGCTGTTCGACCCGCCCAACCTGCGCAAGCCCGAACCCGCCGTCACGGTGGCGCCGCAGCTGAGCGCAGCCGCCCCTGCCGCGCGCCCACCGGCACCGCCTGTGCGCGTGATCGAGGAGCCCCTGGCTTCGGCCACACCAGCGCCTGCCCCCGCCGCCCGCAGCGCTGCTGCACCGCGCCCAGCACCCGCAGCACGCGCCAATATTCCCGCCACCGCCAGCAACAACAGCGGTGGCGACAGCGTGCGCACCCAACGCGGCGACACGCTGGGCCGCATCGCCGCGCAAAACAAGCCCGCGGATATCTCGCTCGACCAGATGCTCATCGCCGTGGTCCAGAGCAACCCGCACGCCTTTGTTGGTGGCAACGTCAACCGCATGAAGGCAGGTGTCACGCTGACCATGCCGACGGCCGAGCAGGCC
>NZ_KE148652.1:0-216 GCF_000410635.1 Comamonas sp. B-9 | reverse complement strand
GCCCAGGTCGCCACCGACACGCGCGCTGCCAGCGGCAAGGTCGAGGCCTCGGTGGACGACAAGAAGCCCCAGAGCGTGGCACCGGACCAGCTCAAGCTGAGCAAGGAAGCGGCCAAAGGCACGAAGTCGGCCGAAGCCAGCGTCGCCAGCGCCCAGCAGGCCAATGCGGCCCAGGAGCGCAGCTCCGAGCTGAACAAGAACATCGAAGAGCTCAAC
>NZ_APCR01000001.1:0-13042 GCF_000410635.1 Comamonas sp. B-9 | reverse complement strand
TGGAGCCCGCGCTGCGCGCCGGCGTGCAGGCCCTGTTGATGGATGTGCTGCGCGTGCTGGGCACCGCAGAGGCGCTGCGTGCCGAGCTGGCCCCGCGCAAGCCCGCCAGCGCGGTCGATGCCTTGCTGTGCACGGCGCTGGCCTTGCTGCTGCCCGAGGTGCCGCGCTACGACGCCTTCACCGTGGTGAACCAGGCGGTGGATGCGGCCAAGAAGCGCTCGGCCACCAAGTCGCAATCGGCCTTCATCAACGGCTGCCTGCGCAGCTTTTTGCGTGAGCGCGAAGACCTGCTGCGCGCTGTGGCCCAGGAGCCGGTGGCGCAGTACAACCACCCGCAGTGGTGGCTCAAACGCTTGCAGCAGGACTATCCGCAGGATTGGCAAGCCATTGTGGCGGCCAACAATGCGCAGGCGCCGATGGCCTTGCGCGTGAACCTGCAGCGCTGCAGCCGCGCCGATTATTTGGCGCTGCTGGATGAAGCAGGCATCGAGGCCGTGGTGGGCGTGGGCGAAGCCGGCCTGGTGCTGACGCGCGGTGTGCCGGTGGACCAGTTGCCGCAGTTTGCGCAAGGCTGGGTCTCGGTGCAGGACAGCGCCGCCCAGATGGCCGCGCCGCTGCTGCTCGATGGCTTGCAGCTGCACGATGGCCGCGCGCTGCATGTGCTCGATGCCTGCGCCGCGCCCGGCGGCAAGACCGCGCATCTGTTGGAAGCCGCCACGCCCCAGCGCCCCATCGACATGGTGGCGCTGGAGATCGATGCCAAGCGTGCCGAACGCATTGGCGATACCTTGGCGCGGCTGTCGCTGCAGGCCGATGTGGTGGTGGCCAGCGGCAGCGAAGTGGCCAGCTGGCTGCCGGCGGTGCAAGCGCGCCACGGAATGCAGCAATTTGATGCAATTTTGTTGGATGCGCCTTGCTCGGCCTCGGGCATCGTGCGCCGCCAGCCCGATGTGCGCTGGCTGCGCCGCGCCACCGACATCGCGCAGCTCGCCGCCATCCAGCGCCAACTGCTGGAAGCCCTGTGGCCCCTGGTCGTGCCCGGTGGCCGGCTGCTGTACTGCACCTGCTCGGTCTTCCATGAAGAGGGCGAGGGCCAGGTGGCGCAGTTCCTCAGCCGCCATGCCGATGCCCAACGCCTGCCTGCGCCAGGGCATTTGTTGCCACAGTTGCGCGAGGCCGGTCACAATAGCCTGGGCAGCCTGGCGCGCGACCATGACGGTTTTTACTACGCGCTGCTGCACAAGCCGCTTCGTTGAGCCCGTCCGTATGCGATTGATCCACCATTTCCTCCTTGCGCTGATGCTGTGCTGTGCCGCAGCGGCACCGGCCATGGCGTCGGAGAATGAGAAAAAGGTCGAGCTGCAGCTGGTGCGCAATGCCGATGGTGCCTTTGCCACGGTGGCGCTGCAGTTTGCGCTGCCCGACCAGATCGAAGATGCCCTGAACAAAGGCGTGGCGCTGTACTTTGTGCAGGAGGCCGAGATCATCTCCGAGCGCTGGTACTGGCGCGACAAGACCGTCAAGAAAACCGCCCGCTACCTGCGCGTGAGCTACCAGCCGCTGACCCGGCGCTGGCGCCTGCATGTCTCGAGCATGCCGCTGACCGATGCCGGCGCGGTGACCTCGCTGGGCCAGAGCTTTGACAGCCTCGAAGAAGTGATGCTCGTGGTCAAGCGCGTGCGCAACTGGAAGATCGCCAGCGCCGATGAGCTCGCAAGCGATGGGGACTACCTGGTCAAGTTCAGCTTCCGGCTCGACAGCAGCCAGCTGCCGCGCATCTTCCAGTTCGCGCCGTTCAGCAATGGCGGCCTGAACCTGCAGCTCAGAAGCCAGCTGCCGCTGCCCGAGGCGAGCGCGCAGTGAAAATCGAAAAATCATCGTCGATGCGCGTGGCCTACACGCCCAGCCGTGCGCGCTGGTCGGTGATCGTGGGCCTGTCGGCGATGATCGGCATCGGCCTGGTGCTGCTCTTCCTGCTGTCTTTCGCCACCAACAACCGCGTGCTCTACGAGCGCTACTACGGCGTGCTGCTGGGCGTGAACATCGGCGTGGCCTGTGTGCTCAGCATGGTGGTGCTGTGGGGCGTAGCCATCCTGGTGCGGCGCCTTGTGGCCCGGCGCTTTGGCAGCAAGCTGCTGCTCAAGCTGGCCGCCACCTTTGCGCTGGTGGGCGTGCTGCCCGGCGTGGTGATCTATTTCGTCTCCTACCAGTTCGTCTCGCGCTCGATCGAGAGCTGGTTCGATGTCAAGGTCGAAGGCGCGCTGGACGCCGGGGTCAACCTCGCGCGCATCACGCTCGACACCACCTCCACGGCGATGGCCGAGCGCACCCGCACGGCCAGCAGCCAGCTGTCCCAGATATCGGATGCCGCATCGGGCCTCGTGCTCGAACGCATCAAGGACCAGCTCGGCGCCGATGACGTGGTGCTGTGGTCGGCCAGCTCCCAGGCCATTGCCAGCACCGGCCAGTCGCGCTTTGTGCTCAACCCCGACAAGCCCTCGGCCGCCTTGCTGCGCACCGCCACCCAGCAGCAGCGCGCCTATCAGATCGATGGCCTCGAAGAGGTGTCCGACATCAACGGCGCCATCACCGGCGACCCGTCCAAGGTGCGCGTCAAGACCCTGGTGCAGGTCGCCAATGGCGATGTGGGGGTGATCCCCGACGGCCGCTTTTTGCAGGCCACCATGCCGCTGCCAGCGGCCTTGGTGGTCAACGCCCTCAAGGTGCAGGAGGCCAACCGCGAATACCAGGAGCGCGCGCTGGCGCGGGACGGCCTGCGCCGCATGTACATCGGCACGCTCACCTTGAGCCTGTTCCTGGCCGTCTTCGGCGCCGTGGTGCTGGCCGCCTTGCTGGGCAACCAGCTGGTGCGCCCGCTTTTGGTGCTGGCCGAGGGCGTGCGCGAGGTGGCATCGGGCAATCTGCGACCCAAACCGGTGCTGCCCAGCAAGGACGAGTTAAGCGGCCTGACCCGCTCCTTTGCCGAGATGACCCAGCAGTTGCTCGACGCGCGCCGTGCCGTCGAGCGCGGCATGCGCCAGACCGATGAGGCGCGCCAGAGCCTGCAGACCATTCTGGACAACCTCACCGCCGGCGTCATCGTGCTTGATGCCCAGGGCGTCATCCACTCCAGCAACCCCGGGGCCACCCGCATTCTGCGTGCGCCGCTGGCCGCGTTTGAAGGCCGCCCGCTGCGCGATCTGCCCGGGCTGCAGGCCTTTGCGCAAGAGGTGGACCGGCAGTTTGCCCGCCTGCACGATGTGACCGACGAGCACTACCTGGACCACTGGCAGCAGCCCTATGAGCTCCATGGCGACAGCCAGCTGCCCAACCAGAACAGCATCAACCTGGTGGCGCGCGGTGCCACCTTGCCCGACAACCGCCGCCTGCTGGTGTTCGACGATATCTCCGAAATCGTCTCGGCGCAGCGCGCCCAGGCCTGGGGCGAGGTGGCCAGGCGCCTGGCCCATGAGATCAAGAACCCGCTGACACCGATCCAGCTGTCGGCCGAGCGGCTGGAGATCAAGCTGGGCAACAAGCTCGAAGGCCAGGACCAGGCGATTTTGAAAAAGTCTGTCACCACCATCGTCGACCAGGTCGATGCGATGAAGCGCCTGGTCAACGAGTTCCGCGACTATGCCCGCCTGCCGGCCGCCGAGCTGCAGGCCGTGGACCTCAATGCACTGGTGATGGACCTGCTGCATTTATATGGCGCGGAAAATGCTGTGATACCGGTGGAGGCAGAGCTGGACAGTGCGGCCCCACGTATCATGGGCGATGCGCAGCAGTTGCGGCAGGTCATCCATAACTTGCTGCAAAATGCGCAGGATGCAACGCAACAGGCCTGGGTGGGCCAGGAGGCATCAGCACCGGCGGTGCGGATCTCCACCCGGTTCAGTGGCAACAGCAAACGCGTGCGTTTGACAATTGCTGACTGCGGTTGCGGTTTTCCAGAACATATATTACAAAAGGCATTTGAGCCCTACGTGACGACCAAGCCCCGAGGTACCGGCCTGGGCCTGGCCGTCGTCAAGAAAATTGCGGACGAGCATGGCGCTCGCGTAGAAATCTCTAATCGAGTCGAGGGGGAAAAAATCTTAGGTGCCCAAGTGTCGTTATCATTCTCTATCGAAAAAGAGTTGATGATTTGAAATAACTCTCACACCTGCTGCACTGGATTTTCAAAAAATATGGCAAATATTCTGGTTGTCGATGACGAATTGGGAATTCGGGATCTCCTGTCGGAGATCTTGAACGATGAAGGCCACAGCGTGGACGTTGCGGAGAACGCCACACAGGCGCGCTTGGCCCGCAACGAAAGCGGCTACGACCTGGTGCTGCTCGACATCTGGATGCCCGACACCGATGGTGTGTCGCTGCTCAAAGAGTGGTCGATGACCGGCCTGCTCACGATGCCCGTGATCATGATGAGTGGCCACGCCACCATTGATACCGCCGTCGAAGCAACGCGCATTGGCGCGTTCTCTTTTTTGGAAAAGCCCATCACGATGCAAAAGCTGCTCAAGGCCGTCGAGCAGGGCTTGCAGCGCAATGTGCCCGCACCCGCTGCGGCGCCAGCGGCTGCCGTACCGGGCAAGGCGGTGCCATCCTTCAGCCCCAGCGGCTACAGCGCGCCGGTGGTTGCCACGGTCGCCACCGCAGCTGCAGCGGACGCCGCGCCCAATGCCCACCAGGGCTTTGACCTGGACCGGCCGCTGCGCGAGGCACGGGACGGCTTCGAGAAGGCCTACTTCGAGTTTCACCTGGCGCGCGAAGGCGGCTCGATGACCCGCGTGGCCGAGAAGACCGGCCTGGAGCGCACCCACCTCTACCGCAAGCTGCGCCAGCTGGGCGTGGACCTGAGCCGCAATAAAAAGAACTGATTTCAGTTTTTTGAAAAAGCGCCCTTTTTTTCGGGCTATAATTCAACTCGTGGGCCCGGTAGCTCAGTTGGTAGAGCAGCGGATTGAAAATCCGCGTGTCCGTGGTTCGATTCCGCGCCAGGCCACCACAAAACAACAAGCCTCTGCATCAAGTCTGGTGCAGAGGCTTTCTTGTATCTGCCCCTGCATCGCATGTGCGGCAATTCCCCCAAATTTCCGAACGGGCGCGCGGCACAGGCTATAATGCTAGCTTGTGTTGGCCCGGTAGCTCAGTTGGTAGAGCAGCGGATTGAAAATCCGCGTGTCCGTGGTTCGATTCCGCGCCAGGCCACCAAACGCATTCCCAAGCCCATCCTCTGTGATGGGCTTTTTTGCGTCTGGCGCGGGCTCAGCGGCTGGGCGGCGCCGTGCCGGCAGCCCTGTCAAGCAGCAGCTGCTTGAGCCCTGCCGGGAAGAGCGCTGGGCCGCCCGGCATGTCCAGCGCCGCCACATCAAACCAACGCGCTGTGCACCAAGTGCCGTTGTTTTCGCGAAAGCGGATCTGGTCCAGATGCGCAAAGGGCGCTGCATCAAACACGACATTGGCGATGAACAGCGCCTCATGGCCTACCGCCCCGTGGTGCGTGTAGAGGTTCTCCATCACGATGGGCGGTCCCTGGACTTGCACCGCCACGCCCAGCTCCTCGTGGAACTCGCGTTGCAGCGCTGCCTGCCAGCGCTCGCCAAACTCGACGCCGCCGCCAAGGGGGCGCACCCCTGTCAGGCGGCCCGCATCATCCAAGACCTCGGTCGCCAGCAATTGGCCATTGCGCCAGTGCAGGCCAATGGCTTTGACTTTGATGTGCTGGGGTGGGCGCCATGGGGTGACAGACATGCTTGTTTCTTGCTAAAGGCTAGGGCGTGCGGGGGTGGATGCTGAAGCGGGGCATTCGCTTCATCTATCTGTCTCGGCTTCAAGGATTCAGGCGATCTCACTCAGCCAATGTGCCAGCGCTTTGCCCCGTTTTGATTTGCTCATGGCTCCCAGGGCCAGTAGCAGCCGAGCGGAGTCATCATCTTCGCAGTACAGATAGGCCAGCGGCACTTGCAGCGCATCGGCGATCAGACGTGCCGTTTTGATGGGTGGCTCATGCGTGCCCAGCTCATAGCGGCTGATGCGCGCACGGCTTGCGGATTCATCGATGCCAATCAACACGCCCACTTTTTCTTGCGACCAACCCAAGTTTTCGCGTCGGGCTCGCATGCGGCGGCCTAGAACGGTCGAGGTAGGCGTAAGGAGGGAAGGCATGTCACGAGTCTCGTGACTTTGTGGTAAGCTGTCGTCACGAAAAGCGTGACATGGAGAGGCAGGGAGGAGATGGCTTGGGAAAGGAGCTCAAAAGGTGAGCGATGGATCTATGGCCAACGAGTGCGGCCTTGTGTTGAAGGGAGGGCGTGGGCGGCACACAGCAGTGCTGCGGCCGACAAGACGCCTAGATCAAGCACTGTGTGAACGCAGCCGCTCACAAAGCTGCTGCACGATGCCGGTGACAAAGGCGCGGTCCGCCGGTTCCAGCTCGGACAGCCAGGCGCTGATCCGCATGGCCTGGTCATCGGGGGCGGTGGAGCTGTGGGCGAGCAGATCGGCGATGCCCACGCGCAGGATCGAGGCAAGGCTCTCGAGCGTATGCAGTGAGGGCACGGAGGCCCCGCGCTCAAAGCGGCTGATGGTCTCGGGCTCCACCTGCAGACGCTCTGCCAGCTGCGCCTGCGTCCATTGGCGCGACTTGCGCAGCTGGGCAATGCGCAGGCCCAGCAGTTGGGCCAAGGGCTTCTCGGCAAGCTTCTTATTGATCATATCTGTCTAGTTCAAATCCAACAGTTATGGTTGTGTGCCGGTGCGGAATGGGCCAGAATGCAATATGTGGAATCCAATGCAATTTCGCTATATGTGTTGCCGTCCCCGAGTGCTGCCAGGGGATGGGCAGGCACGGTTTCAGAGCATCCTGGCATGCATATCACCTAAAGAAAGGAACTTCGCGCCATGGAGCAGGCACAGCCGCACAAGCGCCACCGCCCAGCGAGCGACAAGACGGCTGGGCGCAAGGCCGTGATGCAGACCGGCAGCACCGCAGCAAGGCCGGCAGCCAAGCCGGCAGCCACTGCGCAGCGGCGGTTTGGCGCGATACAGATTGGGATTTGCGTGCTGTTCTTTGTCGAAGGGCTCTGGGGCCTGGTCCTGGTGGGGTGGCCGGCGCTGAGCCTGTGCGTTCTGGGGGCGGTGTACATGGTCAAGGTGGCCAGGCGCCGTAGGGCGCCGCAAGGCAGCGGTAAGCGCTAAGCCCACCACGCCCTCCGAATGAGGCGGTTGTTGGCGCTGGGCATCGCCAACAACAGCGATGGCGGCAGGAAAAAAAGCATGCGGACATGCTGCTCTGTGTATAAGACATGTCAACAAATCTAATTTCAGCCGCCCATGTAATATTTTGCAAGGCCAAGGGGCTACGATGGTTACAGATGACTACATCACCATCCCCACCGTCTGCCCATGCCGATAAGTCGCTCCAGGGTCTGCTGCCGCCGGATCTATGGAAGCTGCTGGCCAGGCACGACATCACCACGCTGGCCCAGGTTGAAGCGCTGTATCCGGCCAAGCTGTTGAAAATCCATTACCTGGGGCCGGTGCGTTTTCGGCAGATCGAGGCGCTGCTTTTTCCCGGGCGGCGCTATGAGGTGCCTGTGCTGGCACCGATCGAGACAGAAGATCTGGAGGGGACCTCGCTCGAAGGCCTGGTGTCCCGGCGCGTATTGATCACCCTGCGCCGGCATGGCATCAAGACCGTGCAGCAGCTGGTCGCCGCCTATCCCCGGCGCCTGGTGGAGATAACGGGCTTTGGTATCAAGGCGCTGCGCGAAGTGGAGGCCACGTTTTTTGATGGGCAGCGCTTTGAGCCGATGAAATCAAGAAAAACCATAAGTAACACGATTAAGCAAAGATGATTATGATTTCATCAATATGGCAAATGGTTCCGCGTCACACCCTGGCACTTCACTAGAAGGGAAGCTGCCTGCGCCATTGGTACGGATTCTTGTGCACCACGGCATCGATAGCGTCGAGGCGGTGCGCAAGGCCTACCCGCTGGGGCTGCTCGCCATCAAGGGCATAGGTCTGCTGCGCCTGCGCAAGATTGAAAAGGCCTTTTTGCCCGGCCAGTCCTATGTTCCCTTGCATGCGATGCCCGAGTTGCCCTTTGTCTCCGGCTCTTGTCTCAATGGCTCGCTGCCCGTGGCCATCGTGCGTGCACTGGCGCGCGGCGATATCACCACCCCCGAGCAACTGCGCCAGGCCTACCCCCATGAACTGCTGAAGATTCGCTCGCTGGGCGAGGGCTCGCTGCGCGAGATTGAGCGCGTATACTTTCCAGGCCAGCGCTACGTGCCGCCAGGCAACGGAAAAATCCGCTAATCGGGCGCTTGCCTATGTTGCCCTATCCGCAGCAGTGCTGCGGACCATGGCTGCGCGGACCAGTGCGTCTGCGCTTGCTTCTATCTTTTGCACCCCAACCACAGCGCGCTTTTTATAAGCAGCGCCGCTGAGCCCGCCTGGGGGGAGGGCGCTGCTGGGGTTGTCTCCTCGGGCTAGGCCCTATCTCTCCCATTCCCATCAGTTTGTTTTGCTACTGCATGCCAGCGGTGTGCAGCGCTATCTGCGCGCTGGTCCCGGTGACGCGGACAGGAATCCTGGCGCAATAAATGCGCTAAAAGTCCATTCCTCGACAGGCATGATTAAGTGCAGCCGATGCCCTATCGATGATTAATTTATAAATTCAATAAAATGACCTTTGCAATAAAACAAAGGAAATTGATATTTACCAAATAATAATCGCATCCGACTGTGGCAAATTTGAACAAGCAGCTCTGGAAATGGACAGCAATCGCTATAGCGCTTGACCATTTTTGCAGTTGTATGGCAATGTAAGCAGTGCGAAATAGTAATGAAGAGGCGGCATAGGAATTGGCTATTTGCTCTCTTGCAGCGATCTCCCCTGGCAGGTGACTGTGAGCGCTTCTGCTCTGTATTTGTTTGGTAATTTCAATTTCAAAGGATGCGCATGATTAAATCTAGCACGCAGTCCGCTGGTATTGCCGGCGTTGCTTTTCCTGGCATCCCATCGCGCCTGGCTTCTTATTTAAGCCTGTGCGCATTAGGTGGATCGGCATTGCTGGCATCGGGTGCTGCTAATGCAGTGCCGGGGGTGCCGCAGGCACCGTCTGTGATATTCACAGAAGACTTTCAGAATATCGAACCAGCCACCAGCGGGGATATTCTGACGGATTATGTGGGTGTAACGGGCCAAACCTATACGGCCGCCCCGTCTTGGCTCACAGGCTGCAACGGGCTGATGTCATCGGCAGACCAGCCGGTTGCTGGAGCGGATGGCCAGACCGCCAGCTGTGGCACCCAGGAGGCCTGGAATGTGACCCAGCAGCTGGCACAGGCGATTGGCACCTTCAAGGGCCAGGCGACCCCCGCGACCAATTTCGCCGTGTCGGCCTATACCTCCAACAATCCTGGCGCGGGCAATGTGGAGTTTGAAACAGTGACACCGCTGACGCTGCCGATCCCCAGCCGCTTCATCGCCGTGGGTATCGATGTGGCAGCCGCCAACTGCTACCGGGCCAGCGCACCACAGTTGCAGTTCGCTTTGCTCGATGATGGCACCCCAGTTGCTGCCGGTGGTCAGATCAATGGATGTGGCGGCACGTTGCAGGACATGCCGGCGCTGGGCGCTGCTGGCGCCGCGACGGCGGGGCAAGGTGCGCGGGTGGGCACCTATACCAGTGGCGGTGTACTGGTCAACAGCGCCTCCGTCGGCATCCGCATGACCAATGCCAATGGCAGTGGCGGTGGCAATGACCATGCCTTTGACAATATCCAGTTGCTGGATGTCAGCCCGACCCTGGATAAATCGTTCAGCCCGGCAACCCAGCCAGTAGGCGGCGTGAGTGTGCTGACCTTCACGATCACCAATACGACGGAGCTGGGTGCCAAGGCCGGCTGGTCGTTCACCGACAACCTGCCCGCCGGCCTGGTGGTGGCGCCCACACCGGCAACCGCCACGACCTGCCCCAGCGGCGTCGTGACGGCAGCAGCTGGTGCCACCAGCATCGATGTGACCGGCAATCTGGCCGATGCGATGGAGTCCTGCACGGTGTCCGTCAGCGTCACATCCGCCACGGCCGGCGCCTATGCCAATGGCCCGGACAACATTGAATCGGCGGGCTTGAACCCACCGCAGGTGTCCACCGTGACCTTCACTGCGCCCAGCACGCCATCCAACCCAACACCGGTTCCCGCCAATGCGCCTTGGGGCGTGCTGCTGCTGTCGGCCTTGGTCGCAGGCTTTGCCAGCTTGCGGGCCGCTCGCAACCGCGCCTGATCTGGCGCGCTGCGCCAGCGCAGCACCGGGTTAGCTCCCTCCACCAAGGCACAAGGCCTGGGTTCAGCACCATGCCGAACCCAGGCCTTTTTTTATCGGCGGACGCTGTACCTCTACCAGCGGCTCCCGCCCCCAGCCTCTCAGCGGCGCTGCGCGCGTCGCAGCACCAGCATGCCCAACAGCGCCATGGCGGCCACCATCAGCAGCAGCTTGATGGTATCCAGCGCAGGCACTGCAGCGGGCACAGCAGGCGCCGTGCGCACCAGCGTGTTGACGAAGGAGGCTGTGTTGCCATTGGCTGCGGTGACCAGCGTCACTGGCGCGGGCAGGCTGGTGCTCCAGGTGTAGCCTGCCGGCGCCTCGGGCATGGTGGGCGCTTCGCTCACGGTGCAGCTGGCGCCCTGGGGCACGTTGGTGATGGCGATGGCCCCTGCGTTGCTGCCGCTCAAGCTCACTGCCGCTGTAAAGCTGCCGTCTGCACCGCAGTTGACGCTAAAGCTGAAGCTGCCGCTGATGCCCGCTGCCGGGCCGCCGGCCACGGCCTTGCTGATCGTGATATCGGTGTTGGCGCGCGCCAAGGTGTTGACCAGCTGCGCGCTATTGGCCGCTGGGGGCGCTGCCATCGTGACGGAGACGATGGGCGCGGGGTCTTCCACCCAGAGATGGTTGGCGGGCGGCGTGGGGCGCGTGCCCTCGGTCACCACGCAGCTGCCGCTGGCGATCACCGGCGTGGTGGAGACGCTGCCGGTGGTGGCCGTGTCCAGCGTGATCGAGGTGTTGATCGCTGGCGCGACCACGCCGTCGCTGCCGGTGCAGACCACCGAGACGGGGAAGCTGCTGCCCGTCAGATCCACGGGCGTGACGTTGGCGGGCCAGACCACCTGCTTGGAGATGGCAAGCTGCGCGGCATGGCAGGCGAGGCTTGCGGTCGCTGGCGTATTGACCTGGCCGGTGGGCGAGACAAAGTCGGTACCTGGCGTGATGGTGTTGGTCACCGACGGGGTGCTGATGCATGCCTGGCGGCCGGCATCGGTGTTGGGCCATTGCACGGGCACGGTGATGGTGCAACCGCCACCAGGAATGGTCATGCCACTATCGCTGATGATGTCCGAGCCTGGCACGGCACTGAACGTGCCAGCGGTGCAGGAGTTGCTCACGGCGCCCGGTGCCACCACCAGGGGGGCAGGCAGTTTGTCGCTCAGCGTCACGTTGCTGATGTCCTGCGATGTGCTGTTGGACAGCGTGATCGTCAGCAGCGTGGTGTTGTCACTGCCACCCAGATAGAGGTCCGTTTTGTCAAAGCTCTTGCTGACCTTGGGCAGGCCGCAGGCGCCGCTTTCCGAGGTAGCGGCATTGAGGAAGGCGGGCGCGACCTTGCCTTGGTTGGTGGTCCAGGGTGGGCCGTAGAAAATCGAGATATCGACCACGGCAAACACGCAAGCGCCTCGGCCGGCATTGGATTGCACGGTGGGAATCAACAGCCCATAGACATTATTGGTTGGCGTTGTGCCTGCCGGTGGCAGCGCTCCGGCTACGTACAGTGCGTTGTTGGCGGGCACGTTATTGATGTAGGTGATGTAGCCGCCCTGCAAGGGGTTCAGTGCCGTGAACGAGCCCGCATAGGGCGAGTTGGTGTTCAACGGGAAAGCGCCATATGCATTGACGGTGGTGCCCAAGCTAAACGTGGACTGGGTGCCGGCATTGAGCGTATCCACCATTCGCTGGGCATTTTGGGCGTTTCGGTTCTCGCAACAGCCATCGACAAAGAAGACGATGGAGTTGGCCCAGCGATTGGCCACCGCCGTCTGCAGCACGGCCCAGTTGCTCGGGTCGACCGCCCGGTAGGTGCTCGCCACAATCACGATGTCATAGGCTGAGCCAGACGCGGCGGTGAAGGTCGCCGCGGAGATCGCATTGGCATTGCCCAGCACGGACCTGCGTGTCAGTTGGCCAGAGCTGGGCAGCGCATTGGTAAATTCGTTCTCAAGATTTTGGTAGGCCGCGATGGCATCGGCGTCTTCAGGATTGGGCCCTGCGGGATCCGAGTTGGTGGTCAGCAGCAAAACCTGTTGTGCCAGCGCATGCTGCGCACCCACGCACAACAAAAAAGCTGCCAGCAGCAGCCTGAAAAACATCAATGGATTGGTCATGTCTCTTCCCATGGAATCTGCTCAGCGATAAAGCGCAGCACATAGCCTCATTCAGTAATGTAACTATTAGATGCTATGTGTATCAATATGAATCATAAACCAGGCGTGTGATGGCCGATGCAGGCGCTCGACAAAGCCATGCATGGACCTTCAATCCAGGTCATGTATTGATTAATTAAATGGGAATGTACTGTCTATTGATGATTGGGCGTGTATGTTTTTGCCCGCCTGCAGCGCGAATGCAGCAAACAATTGTCAGCCCAGAGGCAGCCTTCACTGCCGCCTGCCTGCTTTCTTGATTGCTATCAAAAGTGGAGCGTTTTAAGGTTGGAAATGTCTGCCCTGCCCGCCGCAGGTCCTTGGTGCGCCCATCACACTCTGGCTGCCCAGACCACAGCCGGGCTGCTGGCCCATCGGCCACCGCGCTGGGGCTGGCGCAGCGCCTTAAAACTCCAGGTTATCGATCAGCCGCGTACTGCCCAGGCGTGCCGCGCCCAGCGCCACCAGCGGCGCGCTGGCCAGCTCGCCGTCGGCCGGTGCCAGCAGGTTGTGGCGCTGGCGCACGGTCAGGTAATCGGGCTCCCAGCCC
>NZ_KE148651.1:57567-57844 GCF_000410635.1 Comamonas sp. B-9 | reverse complement strand
AGGGCACCGGCCGACAGCTCAATGCTGGCCGCCGCGCCGTCCGATGCGCTCTCCAGCAACCAGACCGTGCCCTTGGCCGATGCCTGCACGCCCTTGACGATAAGCTGGGCGCCATCGACCGACAGCGCGACCGGCAGGGCGACCACGCTGGCCGACGCCCCCACCGAGGCCGCCGTGCCCACGACGACCGATGCAATCGGCAGGGCCGAGAGCACCAACGACGCATCGCTTTGTGCCCGGGCCGCCGGGGCGGTGGCCAAACCCAGCACCAGCGCGG
>NZ_KE148651.1:45883-57548 GCF_000410635.1 Comamonas sp. B-9 | reverse complement strand
GTGGCAGCAGCGCGGCGCTGCCATTTGCGAACCGTAAGATTGAACATATGCTGCTCCCGTGTTGGCTGCATCATCCGATGGGCGCTCACACGCGCTCCTGCGGGTGGCCCGCGTCCTGCTCGCGGGGCGCGCTGCGCATGCTGCGGGCCTGTTGGATAGCGCTGGCCAGGTCCGACTCATGCTTGTCGCGCAGCATCTTGGCCAGGGTGAAGGCGGTGGTGATCATGTACATCCAGCTCACGCCCAAAAAGGCCTTGTAGGTCGGGTTGATGTCCATGCTGAGCAAACCCCAGCCGGTCAGCCCCATCGCGATCGCAAAACCGCCCCAGACCACAAAGCGCCACATGGGGGTGTCGCCAGCTGCCTGGCGGCTGTCCGCCTGTTTGTCCCGCACAAACTTGGCCAGCACAAAGGCGGCCGAGAGGCAGAACATATAGCCCATCACCATGAATGCCTGCTCCAGGTGTTGCCCTGGCAGCCAGGCCAGGCCGATCGCGCACATCGAGACCGCAATACCGAACGAGATCCATACCTGGTATTGCCATGCACGGGTGTCACGCTGAACAGGATTGGAGAATGGAGACATGGTGGGTCGGAGCAACAGGGCCCCGCTTTGGTTGAACACGCTGCGATGATGCAGGCAAGCGGCTGCGCCAGCATCCCCCTTTAATGCCGGTAGCAGTTTTCAAAGAACCAGGTATCGCAAGGCAATACTTTCAAGGTGCCGCCGTTGTCGCCGGGCCTCGCGCCTGGGCGACGCTTCCATGGCATGATTCCAAGCATTCACCAAGAACCAGACAGGAGACCACCGTGCGCCAGCCGCCCCACCATGTGCCCGCCACCCCGCAAGCTGACCCGGCCGAACTGGCCGAGTGGTGCGATGCCTTCGATGGAATGCTGGCGGCCTATGGCTCGGCGCAGGGCAAGGAGCAGGCGGGCGCGTTGCTCGACGCGCTGCTGGCCCATGCCCGCAAGCGCCATGTGGCCTGGAAGCCCTCGGGCAACACGCCCTACGTCAACACCGTCACGGTGGATGAGCAGCCGCCCTACCCCGGCGATGTGGCGCTGGAGAAAAAGCTCTCGGCCATCCTGCGCTGGAACGCGCTGGCGATGGTGGTGCGCGCCAATGCCGCGCATGGCGAGCTGGGTGGCCACATCGCCAGCTATGCCTCGGCGGCCGATCTGTTCGAGACCGGATTCAACCATTTCTTCCGCGCCGATGATGGCCACCAGGCCGCTGATCTGGTGTATTTCCAGCCCCACTCCTCTCCCGGCGTCTATGCGCGCGCCTTTCTGGAAGGGCGCCTGGGAGAAGAGAACCTGGCCCATTACCGCCAGGAGCTGGTGGCCGCCAGCCAGGGCATCCAGGGGCTGTGCTCCTACCCGCACCCCTACCTGATGCCCGAGTTCTGGCAGTTCCCCACCGGATCGATGGGCATCGGACCGATCAATGCGATCTACCAGGCGCGCTTCATGCGCTACCTGGCCGACCGGGGCCTGGCCGATACCGCAGGCCGCAAGGTCTGGGGCTTTTTTGGCGATGGCGAAATGGACGAGCCCGAATCCATCGCCGCCCTCACCCTGGCCGCACGCGAGGGGCTGGACAACTGCATCTTCGTCATCAACTGCAACCTGCAGCGGCTCGATGGCCCGGTGCGCGGCAATGGCCGTATCGTCGATGAGCTCGAAGCGCTCTTTAGCGGCGCGGGCTGGAACGTCGTCAAATGCCTCTGGGGCTCCGAGTGGGATGCGCTGCTGGCACGCGACCACAGCCATGTGCTGGCGCGCACGTTTGCGCACACGGTCGATGGTGAGTTCCAGACCCTGTCGGCCAACGATGGCGCCTTCAACCGCGAGCATTTCTTCAACCAGAGCCCGGAGCTGGCGGCGCTGGTCGCCCACCTGTCCGACAGCGACATCGACCGCCTGCGCCGTGGCGGCCATGACCCGGTCAAGATCCACGCCGCCTTTGCCAGCGCCGCTGCGCACAGCGGCCAACCCACCGTGGTGCTGGCCAAGACGATGAAGGGCTATGGCATGGGCAGCATCGGCCAGGGCCGCATGACCTCGCACCAGCAAAAAAAGCTGGGCGCCGAAGACCTGCTGGCCTTCCGCGACCGCTTCAACCTGCCGCTGAGCGATGCCCAGGCCACCTCGGCCGCCTTCCTCAAGCCAGCCGATGGCAGCGCCGAGATGCGCTATCTGCTGGCGCGCCGCCAGGCGCTGGGCGGCTTTTTGCCGGCGCGCAAAGGCCAGGCCACGCCCGTGGCCGTGCCCGATCTGCAGGCGACGGCCGGCTTTGCACTGCAGGCCGAGGGCAAGCCGATGAGCACCACGATGGCCTTTGTGCGCCAGCTGGGCAACCTGCTCAAGGACCCGACCCTGGGCCCGCGCATCGTGCCCATCGTGGCCGATGAGGCACGCACCTTTGGCATGGCCGGGCTGTTCCGCCAGGTGGGCATTTACGCGCCTTTTGGCCAGCTCTACCAGCCCGAGGACAACGCCTCGATGCTGCTCTACCGCGAAGCGAGCAGCGGCCAGATCCTGGAAGAAGGCATCAGCGAAGCGGGCGCGCTGTCGTCCTGGACGGCGGCCGCCACCAGCTATAGCACCCATGGCACGGCCATGCTGCCGTTCTTCATCTTCTACAGCATGTTCGGCTTCCAGCGCGTGGGCGATCTGATCTGGGCCGCTGCCGACCAGCGCGCGCGCGGCTTTTTGATCGGCGCCACATCCGGGCGCACCACCCTGGGCGGCGAAGGCCTGCAGCACCAGGACGGCAGCAGCTTGCTGAGCGCCTCCACGGTGCCCAACTGCAAGAGCTACGACCCCGCCTTTGCCGGCGAGCTGGCCGTCATCATCGACCATGGCATGCAGCGCATGCTGCAAGAGCAGCGCGACGAGTTCTTCTACATCACCGTCACCAACGAAAACGTGGCCAACCCCAGCCTGCCGCCTGAGGCCCATGAAGGCGCCATCCGGGGCATGTACCGGCTGCAGGCTGGCAACGCACACAGCCCGCGCCGGGTGCAGCTGCTGGGCAGCGGCGCGATCATGGGCGAGGTGCTCAAGGCCGCTGCCATTCTGGAGCGCGAGCATGGCGTCGCTGCCGATGTCTGGAGCGTCACCAGCTATGCCGAGCTGGCCCGCGATGGCGAGGCCCAGCTGGAGCTCTGGCGCGCCGGCAAGGCCAGCACCCCCAGCTGGTTTGCGCAGCAGCTGGCGTCTTCGCAAGGCCCCATCATTGCCGCCAGCGACTATGTGCGCGCCTTGCCCGAGCTGGTGCGAGCCTACCTGCCCACGGACGACCGTGGCCTGCCGCGCCAGCATTACTACACGCTGGGGACGGACGGCTTTGGCCGCAGTGATTCGCGCGCGGCGCTGCGCCAGCATTTCGCCGTCGATGCCGCCGCCATCGTGCAGACCTATCTGCGCAGCCAGCAGCGCTGAGCACCCGTTCGACGGGGGTGCGCAAAAAAGCCAAGTCACTGTGCACAAGCGCCCAGCCGGGCGCGAGACTCCTGAATTGATAGCTGCCCGTGCTTTTCAGACAAGCACTGGCAGCTATTTTTAGGGAAGCTCTGCCCAATAAGGCACCCGGTGCAGCGCAGTAATTGTCCCAATACCACCCGGCGCTGTGCATGCCAGTATCGGGTCCATGCGGCTGCCGCATCGAGACAACACCATAAACATCAGGAGCAACTATGCAACGCACTCGCCTGGCGCAAGCCTTGGCCACCTTGGGACTGCTGGGCTTGACCGCCGCCATGGGCACGGCCCATGCACAGGACAAGGTCAAGATCGGCTATATCTCCGACCTGTCGAGCCTCTATGCCGACCTCGAAGGCAAGGGTGGCGCCACCGCCATCCAGATGGCGATTGACGACTTTGGCGGCAAGGTGCTGGGCAAGCCGATCGAAATGCTGGTGGTCGACCACCAGAACAAGGCCGATATCGCCGCCAGCAAGGCACGCGAGTGGATCGACACGCAGAACCTGACGATGATCTTCAGCGGTACCAACTCGGGCACCGCGCTGGCGCTGGCCAAGGTGGCCGATGAGAAAAAGCGCGTGATGATCAACAACGGCGCGGGCACCTCGGCGCTGACCAACGAGGCCTGCACGCCTTACACCGTGCACTATGCCTATGACACCGTGGCGCTGTCCAAGGGTGCGGCCGGCGCCATTGTCGACAACGGCGGCAAGAACTGGTTCTTTCTGACCGCCGACTATGCCTTTGGCCATGCGATGGAAGCCGATGCCACCAAGGTCGTCAAGGCCAAGGGCGGCGCCGTGGCTGCGGCCGTGCGCCACCCGCTCAATGCCTCCGACTTCTCATCCTTCCTGCTGCAGGCGCAAAGCTCCAAGGCCCAGGTGCTGGCGCTGGCCAATGCCGGCGGCGACACCATCAACGCCATCAAGGCGGCCAAGGAATTCGGCATCGACAAGTCGATGAAGATTGCGCCGCTGCTCGTCTTCTACAGCGACATCCACAGCCTGGGCCTGAAGAACACCGCCGGCATGCAGTTCGTCACCAGCTGGTACTGGGACATGAACGACGCAACGCGCAAGTTTGCCGACGCCTACATGAAGAAAACCCAGCGCCGCCCCACCGAAATCCAGGCCGCCGACTACTCGGCCACGATGAACTACCTCAAGGCCGTGCAGGCTGCCGGCACCACCGATGCCGACAAGGTGATGGAGACCTGGCGCGGCATGAAGATGGACGACTTCTTTGGCTCGGGCACCTTGCGCGCCGACGGCAGCTACATCCACGACATGTACCTGGTCCAGGTCAAGACCCCGCAGGAATCCAAGGGCACCTGGGACTACTACAAGATCGTCAAGAAGCTGCCCGGTGACGAGGTCTTCACGACCAAGGAAGAAACCAAGTGCGCGCTGTGGAAGTGAGCTGAGTCCAACCGTGCAACCCACCATGCCTGGCGATGCCAGGCATTTTTCTTGCATGAACACGGCGGCGCCGGCGCGCCAGCCACCTTGTCACGGGCTGTTTTTTATCGTCCCCCATAATGGGCCTGCCATCCGCAGAAAAGGAAATCCTATGTCCCAGACTCCCAGCAATGCCGATTTCGACTCCCTTCTCCCGGGCCGCGCCACCTTGGCCGGCAGCACCCGCCGCAGCGCCCTGCAAATGGCGCTGGGCGTAGGCTACGCCGCAGCAGCGGTGCCAGTGATGGCGCAAACCGCCATCAAGACCCCCGATGCCGGGCTGACGGCCGGCACGATCCAGTACACGGTTGACGGCTTCCAGGTCAACGCCTACCGCGCAGCGCCTGCTGGCAAGACCAACCTGCCAGTGGTCCTGGTGATCCAGGAAATCTTTGGCGTGCATGACTACATTGCCGACACCTGCCGCCGCCTGGCCCAGCTGGGCTACCTGGCCATTGCGCCCGAGCTGTTTGCGCGCCAGGGCGACCCGCGCAAATACACCGAAATCAGCCAGCTGCAAAGCGAGCTGGTCAGCAAGGTACCCGATGCCCAGGTCATCAAGGACCTGGACGCTGCCCTGGCCTGGGCCAAGGACAATGGCGGCGACACCAGCCGCGCCGGCATCACCGGTTTTTGCTGGGGTGGCCGCATCACCTGGCTCTATGCCGCCACCGGCAAGGTCAAGGCCGGTGTCGCCTGGTATGGCCGCCTGCAAGGCGCTGCGAGCGAGTTGCAGCCCAAGCACCCGATTGACCTGAGCGGCGCGCTTAAGGCCCCCGTGCTCGGCCTCTACGGCGGCAAGGACCAGGGCATTCCGCTTGAGTCCGTGGAAGCCATGAAGCAAAGCCTGCAAAAGGTCGGTGCCGCTGGCAATGCCGCCGCTGCTGCGTCGAGCTTCCATGTCTACCCGGAAGCGGGCCACGCCTTCCATGCCGACTACCGCCCCAGCTACCGCAAGGATGCGGCCGAAGACGGCTGGAAGCGCATGCAGGAATGGTTCAAGACGCATGGCGTGATCTAAAACCTAGATCGCCAGCGACTCCGCAAGATAAAACCCCTGCCAGCGCACGATGCGCGGGCAGGGGTTTGTCGTTGCTGGGGCGCTCAGTTCATTGGGTTGTCGCGCCAGAACAGGTCCCAGGGATCCATTTCCTTGCCGTCGGGGAATCTGCACAAGGTGTTCTTGCCCTTGGGCGTGTTGAGCAAGGCGCCGCCCATCTGCACGCAGTAGGCCGATGCGGGGCTGCGCGGGCCGGCATAGACGGTGGCGCGTGTGAAAGCCTCCTTCTCTTCAGGGTCATGCAGCGGCTTCAGGCCCGAAGTACTGGTGCAGGCGGCCAGGGCGGACATGGCCACCAGGGCTGCCACGCTTTTGTACAGAATCGTTAGAGAGGTCATCACAAAGCCATTCGTTGTCCAGCCTGCATTATCCCAAAGCGGGCGAGCCACTGCCATGGCCCCTCTCCTGGTCCAGCAGTTCGCCCACGCGCTGGCGCAGCTGCTCGGCAGAGCACTCGGCAGCCGGGCTGGCAGCGCCAATGCGCAAGGTCACGCGGTTGAACAAGCCTCGGCGGAACGGCCGGGTCATCGCGCCCTTGGGCTCGATGCGGCTGAAGAACGACCCCCAGAGGTTGGTCAGCGCCATCGGCACCACAGATACCTCCAGCCCATCGGCACGGGCCTGCTCCAGGATCTTCATCACGCCGCCCTTGAAGGCCTGCAGCTCGCCATCGCGGGTGATGCCGCCTTCGGGAAAGATAGCGAGCAGATCGCCCTCGCGCAGCACCTGCGCGGCCCGGGCAAAGGCGGCCTCGTAGACGGCAGGGTCTTCGCTGCGGGGCGCCACCGGAATGGCCTTGCACAGGCGGAACAACCAACCCAGCAAAGGCGTGCGGAAGATGCGGTAGTCCATCACAAAGTAGATCGGGCGCGGGCTGGCGGCCATCATCAGGATGGGGTCGACAAAGCTCACATGGTTGCAGGTCAGCAGCGCCGGCCCGCTGGTGGGGATGTGCTGCGCGCCCTGCACGCGAAAGCGGTAGACCAGGTTGGTGACCAGCCAGGCAATGCAGCGCAGCAGGTATTCGGGCACCAGCAAGAAGATGTAGGTGGCAACGATGGCATTGGCAATGCCAGTGAACAGAAAGATCTGCGGCACCGTGAAGCCCGCGCCCAGCAAGGCGCCGGCAATGACCGAGCTGGCAATCATGAACAGCGCATTCAAGATATTGTTGGCCGCAATGATGCGGGCGCGGTGCGTGGGTTGGCTGCGCAGCTGGATCAGCGCATACATGGGCACGCTGTAGAGGCCCGCAAACAGCGACAGCAGCGCCAGATCGGCCATCACGCGCCAGTGCGCCGGCTGGCTGATGAACGCCAGCGCCGTCCAGGCCTGGGCCGGCTGCGCCAGGCCGCGCGAGGCAAAGTACAGGTCAATCGCAAACACGCTCATGCCGATGGTGCCAATGGGTACCAGGCCGATCTCCACCTGGCGGCGCGAGAGCACTTCGCACAGCAGCGAACCCAGGCCGATGCCGATGGAAAACACCACCAGCAGCAGCGAGGCGACATGCTCGTTGCCATGCAGCACCTCCTTGGCAAAGCTGGGGAACTGGCTCAGAAACACCGCGCCAAAGAACCACATCCAGCTGATGCCCAGCAGCGAGCGGAACACCACCACATTGCCGTGCGCCAGCTTCAGGTTGCGCCAGGTCTCGCTCACCGGGTTCCAGTTGATCTTAAGGCCCGGGTCGGTGGCCGGCACCACCGGCACGCCTTGCGCCGTGAGGCGCCCCACCATCGCCAGGCCCAGGCAGGCCACGCCCACCGCGGCATGGCCGATACCGGGCAGAGCCACCAGCAGGCCACCCACGACATTGCCCAGCAAGATGGCGACAAAGGTGCCCATCTCGACCATGCCATTGCCGCCGGTCAGCTCATCGTCGCGCAGCACCTGGGGCAGGTAGGCAAACTTCACCGGCCCGAACAGCGTGGAATGCAGGCCCATCAAGAACACGCAGCCCAGCAGCAGCGCCGGGCTCTCGATCCAGAAGCCCACACCAGCGATCAGCATCACGCCAATCTCCAGGTCCTTGACGAAGCGGATCATGCGGTGCTTTTCGTACTTGTCGGTCAGTTGCCCCGAGGTGGCCGAGAACAGCAAAAAAGGCAGGATGAACAAGGCCCCGATCACCAGGCCGGCCATCGCAGGCGGCATCCAGGCCACCTGCAGCTGGTAGGTCACCATGACGGTGAAGGCGAACTTGAACAGGTTGTCGTTGGCGGCCCCGGCGAACTGGGTCCAGAAGAAAGGGGCAAAGCGGCGCTGGCCCAGCAAGGCAAACTGGTTGGGACGGTCTGGCGCCTCAGTGGCAGGCACAGACGGGGCATGTGGACGGTTCATGGAACAAGCATCTCCTGGCGGATCAAGGGCGGTGGGGGTGGTCGGTACCGGGCATTCAGCGCAAACGCCCTGCCCCCAGCGCGCCGCCCCCGATTGTGCCTGCGGACGCGCGGTTTGCGTGCGCCCAATGGCGCAGTTGCTGCAAGCTGCGCAGCAGCGGCAACACCGCCAGCGCAGCGGCCAGGTGCTTGAGCGCATGGCCGGCCACCAGATGGCCGCTGCCGGCCCAGACAGCGGCATCGCCCAGCTCGAACAGCTTGGCCAGCGCATACCAGGCCACGATGGCGGCCAGGGGCCAGCGGATGAGATGAGCGGCCGGTGGGCTGCGCTGCTGCCACAGCGCCAGTACCACCAGCAGCACCATGCCTGCGCCTTGCAACACGGCCCAGGGCAGCAACTGCCCGGTCTGCAACCAGATCCACAGCGCCAGCGGTCCGCCCAGCAGCACGGCGAGTGCTGTCAGCCAGGCGGCGCGGGCGTTCAGCAGCGACTGCAGCGCCAGGCCCAGCACCCCGGCAAACACCGGCACCATGCCCATGCGGTCCCAGAAGACGCGCAGATCGCCGGGCAGCAGGTGGTAGTAGGACGAACCGGCGGCGGTCAGCACCAAACCGCCAAACACCAGCAGCAACCAGGGCGTCGCCCTTTGAGAGCGCAGCGTCTCTGCGGGCGTTTTGAAAGTCGCCAGCAAGCCCCAGATGCCGACCAGCAGGAACGGCAGATTGCTCAGTACATCGGCCGCGTTGACCAGGCCCAGCAGCGGGCGCTGGTCGGCAAAGTCATGGTAATGGGCCGCCTGCGGCACATGGGGCCCCAGGCAGGCCAAGGCCAGCAGGGCGGCATAGAAGGCATACAGCGCGTATTCCGCAGCCAGGCTGCGGGGGCTTGGGGGTAAGGAGGTATCAGTCATGGCCTGCACTGTGCCGCTGGCGCGCCAGAGCGTCTCGAAATCCCGGCGCGATCCCCTATGATGGCACCCAAAGTATGACAGGACGATACCCATGAGCACCACCGCCGATCTGGTACTGGCATTGAAGAAAGAGCTGAAGGCCGCACAGATGACCTATGCCGATCTGGCCGAGGCGCTGGGCATGGCTGAGTCCAGCGTCAAGCGCATGCTGGCCAAGGGCGACATGCCGCTGTCGCGCATCGATGCCATCTGCCATGTGCTGCGCCTCGATTTTGCCGACCTGGCGCGCCGCGTGGCCGACAACCAGCCGCTGATCAAGGAGCTGACGCAGCAGCAGGAGCAGGCGGTAGTGGCAGACAAGAAGCTGCTGCTGATGGCCATCTGCGTGCTCAGCCAGTGGACGCTGGAGCAGGTGCTGGCCACCTACCGCTTGAGCGAGGCCGAGGGCATCAAGTACCTGGCGCAGCTCGACCGCATCGGCATCATCGAGTTGCGCCCGATGAACCGCTACCGGCTCAAGCTGGCCAAGACCTTCCGCTGGCGCCCACATGGCCCGGTGATGGAGTATTTCCGCGAGAACGCGGTGCACGACTATTTCTCGGGCACCTTCGACAAATCCGGCGAGGGCTTGATGCTCGTGCATGGCGCCATCAGCCGCACCCTGGCGCCGGCCTTTTTGGAGCGCCTGCAGCGCGTGGCCCAGGACTTTGCACAGCAGCACCTGACCGACCAGCGCCTGCCCGAGAAGGAGCGCGAGGGCTACACCCTGCTGCTGGCCATACGCAGCTGGGAGCTGTCGGTGTTTACCGAAATGCGGCGCCTGCAGCCGGGTGGCAACCGCTAAGCGGCCTGGGTAAACAGCATCAGCGCACCGGCATAGCGGTGCAGCTGCTGGCCGGCAATCTCGCCCTGGCTGTAAAAACCCACCAGCGGGATATCGCCCAGCACATGGTGGATCAGCTCGAGCTCGGCGCCGGGCACGCCGAAATAGGGGCTCGCCCGCTGCGCGCAGCTGATGTAGACGGCCCCCGCAATGCGGCGGCCGGCCACCGCATCGCCCAGGGCGCTATCGCCCAGCGGCAGACCGGTCTGCGCCTCGGCGGGCGACAGCGACTCTTGCAGTTCGGCACACATGCGCAGCAAATCGGCGCGGGCCGCCGACAGGTTGCGCTGGCAAAAGCACAGGTACTGCTGGGGCTGCGCCAGCTCTGACAGCACAATGCCCCGGCTGGCCATGTCCACGCCTACCAGCGGCACCACGCGCGCCTCCGGGCCCAGCTGCCCGGCGTGCACAGCCGATTCGGGCGCATGCGGCTCCAGCGCGGCATGGATATGGCGCATCGTGCGGGTGGCCCGCTCGGGGTCCGCATCCAGCCGCACGGGCATCAGCTCTTCGAGCACATCGAGCGCGGGCCGGCCATCCAAAGCCAGCACCACATGGCCTTGCATCGCGGTGATGCGCATGCGCGCGCCCATGACCTGGCAGCCCTGGGTCAGCTCCTGCACCACACCGGCATCGGCAGAGAACGCCAGGCCCGAGAGCCCACCGCGCAGCACTCCGCTGTGGCTCGGGCCCAGCGCCTTGCTCCAGGCCAGTTGCAGCGGCGCCACCGCCTCGGAGTTGAGGCCGCCAAGCACGCTGCCGGCGCGCGTACGCGCGGCCAGCTCTTCGAGCAGTTCTGCAAAATCCGGCAGGCCCGCATCGGCATGCACCAGCGCGCGCTCCCAGGGCGATGTAGGCGCCACCGGCAGTGGTGCGATGCCCGAAAACAGGCGGTAGGAATGGGCAGGCAGCTCCAGCAGCATGACCGACAGCGCTGGCTCGTTCAGGTATTCGGCATGCGAGGCCATCACGCCCACGCCGACCGAGCCGCTCCAGTCGCCGATCTGCGGAAACTCGTCCTGCAAGGCTTCCAGCAGCTGCGGCGCATGGCGCGCAAAGGCATCGGTGAAATACACCAGCCCCAGGTTGGGCGCGCTGGCATAGCCCGCCTGGGCCATGCGGCCACGCAGTTGGGCCACCACCAGCGCCACGGCCATCCGCCAGTCGGGATGGGTCACATGGCCATAGGGAAAAAGCTTTGTGCCTGCCATTGTCAAAAACCTGCTGCTGCGCGGCGGCCAGGCCAGTCCCGCGCTAAAAAATCACCAACGCTCAACCGTACTGTTGACTCAACGCTGGCCGGGGGAAGGCTTGCGCGGGGCGACCGTCCGCGGGGCGGCCTTGCGTGGCGCGGACTGTCGGTTGCCGTTGGTGGGCGTCGCCTTGCGGGGTGCCGTCTGCTTGCTGGCACTGCGTGCCGCGCTGGGCTGCGGCCCGCTCTTGGGCTTCTGGGTAGACGCCTTGCCAGCGTTGCCAGCGTTGGCATGGCTTGTCGAAGTCGCGCTGCGCTTGGCTGCAGC
>NZ_KE148651.1:30925-45776 GCF_000410635.1 Comamonas sp. B-9 | reverse complement strand
TGCCGCCTGCTGCGTGCTGGCCGCATGGGCCATCGCCTGCTCGGTGACATCCTGCACCGCCTGCTGGGCAATGTGCTGGAACTGCTGGGTCAGCGCACCCCACCACTGCATGGGATCGGTCACCGAGCCTGCTGCCGCATTGCTGGCTTGCTCGGCTTGTTCCGGCGGTTCTGAAGCGGCGGCGGCCGGCGCGGGCGCTGGTGTGGCTGCAGGAGCAGGGCTGGGTGCTGCTTGCGCGGGAGCCGCGCTCTGCGGCGCAGCCGCTTGGGTGGCCTCTTGCGCCTGCGCTGCAGTGCTCTGCGCAAATTGCTGCCAGCTTTGCACCATGGTGCTGGCCCAGTTCTCTACCGGCACATTCATCGTCTGCAAGGCCGACAAGGTCATCTTCTGCACTTCCATCGCCTGGATGGTGGCGGCCAGCGCCCGCTGGTTCTGCTCCAGCCAGAACAGCACGGTTTTCAGCTCCTGAATCCGCTTTTCCAGGTCCGGCACATTCATCGTGGGCGCCACCCATTCCTGCCATTGCGCAAAAGCCGCAGAAGGCTTGGAGCTGCTGCCCGCTGCGAGCTTTTGCAGAAAATCGAAACCAGGGGCAAAGGGGTTGAATGACTGGGCGGAGTCCTGCATGGTGTTGTCTCCAGGGGTTGGGGCTGTTGGCCGCGGTTGCAATGCCAGGGTGTATGCTGCACAGCTTAGCGGATTGTGCAGCCCCTGCCTATGTGATAAATCGCTTGCGGCTGCGTACGACCACCCTTGCAACCCTGCCTTTTGAGCCCGCCACCATGCAGAGCCTTTTCCATCTCGCCTTCCATGTGCACGACCTGGATGCTGCACGCCACTTCTACCGCGACACGCTCGGCTGCGCCGAAGGCCGCAGCACCGACAGCTGGGTGGATTTTGATTTCTTTGGCCACCAGATCTCCTGCCACCTGGGCAAGCCTTTTGAGACCAGCAACACCGGCCTGGTGGGCAACCACAAGGTGCCGATGCCGCACTTCGGTCTGGTGCTGAAACTCGAAGACTGGAAGCAGCTGGCCGAGCGCCTGCGCGCCGCCAACACCCGTTTTGTGCTGGAGCCCCAGGTGCGCTTTGAAGGCGAGCCCGGCGAGCAGTGGACGATGTTCTTCTATGACCCGAGCGGCAACCCGATCGAGGTCAAAGGCTTTCGCTCGCTGGAGCAGTTGTACGCGCATTGATGGGGCGCGGAGGCCCCGCGACTGACGGCGGGGCGGGCGCTGGTGCTACCCTGCCCTGGGCGGGTGGCGCATCGACCCTGCCCGGTTGCTTGTTGACGCACGGGGCGCGGACAACAAAAAAGCCAGCTCGAAAGCTGGCTTTTGGTGTTCTGGTTGCGCGAGAAGGATTTGAACCTCCGACCTTTGGGTTATGAGCCCAACGAGCTACCAGACTGCTCCATCGCGCACCGCAATTATAGCGCGACTTTGGTACTGCATTTTGGCCGAATGCGCTTTTAGCGTATATTTTTTGCGCTTCGACTTTTATAGCAATCTTGGCGGGGTCAAAGCGGCGGCCTTAGCGGCCCACTTTTCCGGCTGACCAGCCCGGTCCGCAACGGTGCTGCCCGGCAGCCGGGCACAAAAAAGCCAGCTCGAAAGCTGGCTTTTGGTGTTCTGGTTGCGCGAGAAGGATTTGAACCTCCGACCTTTGGGTTATGAGCCCAACGAGCTACCAGACTGCTCCATCGCGCACTTGCATTATAGCTCGGGTTTTCCTTAATACGAAGCGCTTTGTCATCATTTGGAAAACTATTTGTGCAGATGGGCCTCCAGCGCAGCCTGGAGCGGCCGGAAAAGGCGCGGCGCCAAAGAAAAAGCCCACCGGAGTGGGCTTTTTCAGTCAGAACCTGCAGAGGGCTTATTCTGCTGCGGCATCACCCGCTTCTTCAGCGCGGTCCACCAGTTCAACATAGGCCATGGGCGCGTTGTCGCCCACGCGGAAACCCATCTTCAGGATACGGGTGTAGCCGCCTGGACGGTTGGCCGAGCGAGGACCCAGCACGTTGAACAGCTTGGTGACGCTGTCGCGGCTGCGCAGACGGTCAAAAGCCAGACGGCGGTTAGCCACGGTGTCCACCTTGGCCAACGTGATCATGGGCTCGATCACCTTGCGCAGTTCCTTGGCTTTAGGAACGGTGGTCTTGATGGCTTCGTGCTCGATGAGCGAATTCATCATGTTTTGCAGCATCGCCTTACGGTGAGACGAGGTGCGGTTCAGTTTGCGGAGGCCGTGTCCGTGACGCATGGTGCTTTTCCTTTTAGATTGATTCAATCAAACAGCCGTATCAGGTACTGTTCGACGCACTACGATTGAGCTCTCCCACCATTGGGAGAGCTCTCCATTATAACTTAACGCTTTTCCAAACCGGCTGGTGGCCAGTTTTCAAGCTTCATACCCAGGGTCAGACCACGGGAAGCCAACACTTCCTTGATCTCGTTGAGCGACTTGCGACCCAGATTCGGGGTCTTGAGCAACTCATTTTCGGTGCGCTGGATCAGGTCACCGATGTAGTAGATGTTCTCGGCCTTCAAGCAGTTGGCGGAACGCACGGTCAGCTCCAGCTCGTCCACAGGACGCAGCAGGATCGGATCGAACGTGGCGTTGTTGCGCGCCTGGCCACCTGGCTGGTCGAACACATCCAATGCGCCGCCTTCGAGCTGCGCAAACACGGCGAGCTGTTCCACCAGGATCTTGGCCGACGAGCGCACTGCATCTTCTGCAGCGATGGCGCCGTTGGTTTCGATCTCGAGAACCAGCTTGTCCAGATCGGTACGCTGCTCCACACGGGCGGATTCGACCGTGTAGCTGACGCGCTTGATCGGCGAGAACGATGCGTCCAGCACAATGCGGCCGATCGACTTGGTCGACTCGTCACCGTAGCGGCGCACGTTGCCGGGCACATAGCCACGGCCTTTTTCCACCTTGATCTGCATGTCCAGCTTGCCGCCTTGCGACAGGTTGGCGATGACATGATCAGGGTTGATGATTTCTACATCGTGAGGCGTCTGAATGTCAGCAGCCGTCACCACGCCTTCGCCATCCTTGCGCAGGCTCAGCGTCACTTCGTCACGGTTGTGGAGCTTGAACACCACGCCCTTGAGGTTCAGCAAGATGTTGACCACATCTTCCTGGACGCCGTCGATAGACGAGTACTCGTGCAGCACACCTGCAATGGTCACTTCCGTCGCTGCATAACCCACCATCGAGGACAGCAGAACACGACGCAGCGCATTGCCCAGCGTGTGCCCGTAGCCGCGTTCAAACGGCTCCAGCTCTACCTTGGCGCGATTGTGGCCCAGCTGTTCTACGTTAATTGTCTTGGGTTTCAGCAAATTGGTCTGCATGCAAACTTCCTCTCAATACCCCCGGCTCGTTACACCGGTAAGGCTGGTGAAGCACCAGAACCGCGATGCCTCGCGGTTCTGGGACGGATACACTTTCGCAGTCGAAAACGACCGTGAAATTAACGAGAATACAATTCGACGATCAGCGATTCGTTGATGTCAGCACCGAATTCATCGCGGTCTGGAGACTTCTTGAAGACGCCTTCAGCCTTGTCAGCCGACACGTCCACCCAAGCGGGGAAGCCCACTTGACCGGCCAGTTGCAGCGACTCAACGATACGGGCTTGCTTCTTCGACTTTTCGCGCACAGCCACCACGTCGCCTTCCTTCACGGAGTAGGAAGGAATGTTGACCGATTGACCGTTCACGGTGATGGCCTTGTGGGACACCAGCTGACGCGCTTCGGAGCGGGTCGAGCCAAAGCCCATGCGGTACACCACGTTGTCCAGACGGCTTTCCAGCAGGCTCAGCAGGTTCGCGCCGGTGTTGCCACGGCGACGATCAGCTTCAGCGAAGTAACGGCGGAATTGCTTCTCCAGCACACCGTAGGTGCGCTTGACCTTTTGCTTTTCACGCAGTTGCAGACCGTAGTCCGAGGTACGCGTGCCGGAGGTACGGCCGTGTTGACCTGGCTTGGTGTCCAGCTTGACCTTGTCCGCGATCGAGCGACGTGCGCTCTTCAGGAACAGGTCTACGCCTTCGCGGCGGGAAAGTTTGCCCTTAGGGCCAATAAAACGTGCCACTTGAATATCCTTTTTTCAGCTACCGCATAAATGCGGGAGCCGCCAGTGCACCATGCACTGGCGGCGGTGGGCTTATGGTGAGTTAGATACGACGACGCTTTTGAGGGCGGCAGCCGTTGTGCGGGACTGGCGTCACGTCGGAGATCGACGTGATGCGGATGCCCAGTGCACCCAGAGCACGCACCGAAGACTCGCGACCTGGGCCTGGGCCCTTGATCTCGACGTCCAGGTTCTTGATGCCCTGTTCCATGGCAGCACGGCCGGCCACTTCGGAAGCAACCTGGGCTGCGAAAGGCGTCGACTTACGCGAGCCCTTGAAACCCTGGCCACCCGACGAAGCCCAAGACAACGAGTTGCCTTGGCGGTCGGTGATCGTGATGATGGTGTTGTTGAACGAAGCGTGAACGTGTGCAATGCCGTCAGAAATGTTCTTGCGAACTTTCTTACGTACACGTGCAGCTGCGTTGTTCTGAGACTTAGCCATTGTGTACCTTCAATCTCTTTATTTCTTCAAAGCCGCTGCGCCTTTGCGCGGACCCTTGCGGGTACGGGCATTGGTGCGGGTACGCTGACCACGCATGGGCAGACCACGACGATGACGGAAACCGCGGTAGCAGCCGATGTCCATCAAACGCTTGATGTTCATCGTGGTTTCACGGCGCAGGTCACCTTCCAGGGTCAGGTGAGCGATTGCGTCGCGGATCTTTTCCAGATCAGCGTCCGTGAAGTCCTTGACTTTCTTGGCGTAGTCGATACCAGCGGCTTCGCAGATCTTGCGAGCGGTGGTGCGACCGATGCCATAGATAGCGGTCAGGCCGATCTCCGCATGCTTGTGCGGAGGGATGTTAATACCAGCAATACGTGCCATTTGTGTCCTCTAATACTTTAGATTAACCTTGGCGCTGCTTATGGCGCTGGTCGGTGCAGATCACGCGTACGACACCCTTGCGACGGATGATCTTGCAGTTACGGCAAATCTTCTTTACCGAAGCTGAAACTCTCATTTCATTCTCCTAAAACTTCCATCCGCTCCAGTCTGTGACGGCATTTCAAATATTTAGCCCGAACAGACTGGAGGGCACACTTTCCTGTCGATCTCAGTTTTTGGCTGAGGCCTTGAAGTTCGCCTTCTTCAGAAGCGACTCATACTGCTGAGACATCATGTAGTTCTGGACCTGGGACATGAAGTCCATGGTCACCACCACGATGATCAACAAGGAAGTGCCACCGAAATAGAACGGAACGTTGTACTTCAGGATCAAGAACTCTGGCAGCAGACACACGAAGGTGATGTAAACAGCACCCGCAAGCGTCAAACGCACCAAAATCTTATCAATATAACGTGCTGTCTGATCCCCTGGTCGAATCCCGGGAATAAAGGCACCACTCTTCTTCAGGTTATCGGCCGTTTCGCGGCTGTTGAAAACCAAGGCCGTATAGAAGAAGCAGAAAAAGATGATCGCTGCGGCATAGAACATCACATAGATGGGCTGACCAGGAGTCAGCGTGCTAGCAATGTCCTTGAGCCAACGCATCGATTCGCCAGCGCTGAACCAGTTCACAACAGTGGCAGGCAGCAAGATGATCGACGAAGCGAAGATGGGAGGAATCACACCAGCCATGTTCAGCTTCAGTGGCAAGTGCGAAGACTGACCACCATACACCTTGTTTCCAACCTGACGGCGCGCGTAGTTCACCAGGATCTTGCGCTGTCCACGCTCGACAAACACGACGAAGTACGTCACGGCTGCCACTACGAGAACAATGAAGATCGCGGCAATGATGCTCATCGCACCAGTACGCACCAATTCGAGCAATCCACCGATGGAGCTGGGCAGACCCGCAGCAATACCGGCGAAAATCAGGATCGAGATCCCGTTGCCCAAACCACGCTCGGTGATCTGTTCACCCAGCCACATCAGGAACATCGTACCGGCGGTCAAGCTGACCACAGCGGTAAGACGGAACCCGAAACCAGGGCTGAGGACCAAACCGGCAGTGCCTTCCAGTGCCACGGCAATGCCGAGCGACTGGAACAGCGCAAGCGCCAATGCACCGTAACGGGTGTACTGGGTAATCTTGCGACGGCCGGCTTCGCCTTCCTTCTTCATCTGTTCGAATGTCGGGACGACGTAGGTCATCAATTGCATGATGATCGATGCCGAGATGTACGGCATGATCCCCAGTGCAAACACGGTGAAGCGCGAGAGCGCTCCTCCCGAGAACATGTTGAACAGGTTGAGAATGCCACCCTGTTGGCTATTGAACAGCTGCTGCAACTGGTTGGGATCGATACCAGGCACCGGAATGTGAGCTCCGATGCGGTAGACGATCAGCGCCAGCAACAGAAAAACCAAACGACGACGCAGATCGCCGTATTTACCGGTCTTTGCAATAGTTGCGGTGTTCGTAGCCACTGATGAATCTTTCAGAAAGGGTTAGGCGACGCTACCGCCAGCAGCTTCGATCGCAGCCTTGGCACCAGCGGTGGCGCCAATGCCGTTCAGCTTGACAGCCTTGGACAGAGCACCGGTGTTGATCACCTTGACGACCTTGGCGCGTTGGCCAACCAGACCGGCTTGCTTGAGCACTGCCAGATCCACATCCGCAGCGCCCAGCAGCTCGAGAGCAGCCAGGGAGACTTCGGCGTTGAACTTCAACGTGGTGGACTTGAAACCGCGCTTGGGCAGGCGACGCTGCAAAGGCATTTGACCGCCTTCGAAGCCTACCTTGTGGTAGCCACCCGAACGCGACTTTTGACCCTTGTGACCACGGCCGGCGGTCTTACCCAGACCCGAACCGATACCGCGACCCACGCGACGCTTGGCGTGCTTGGCACCTGCTGCAGGCTTGATGCTATTGAGTTCCATCATCAATCCTTTCAGAGAACCTTCACCAGGTAGGCGATCTTGTTAATCATACCGCGCACTTCGGGGGTGTCCTTCAGTTCGCTGATGCTGTTCAGCTTGCGCAGACCCAGACCACGCACGGTGGCGCGGTGGTCTTCTTTGGTACCAATCGGGCTACGCACCAGTTGGACCTTCACAGTTTGTTGCGTTGTCATAGTGACTCCGATCAGACGAACAGGTCTTCAACCGACTTGCCACGCTTTGCAGCCACTTCCGCAGGGGTCGTGGAGTTGTTCAAAGCGTCGAAAGTGGCGCGAACCATGTTGTAGGGGTTCGACGAGCCATGGCTCTTGGCCACGATATCGGTGATACCCAGAACTTCGAAGACGGCGCGCATGGGGCCGCCGGCGATGATACCGGTACCCTTGGGGGCAGGAGCCAACATCACGTTGGCAGCGCCATGGTGACCCATCACTTTGTGATGCAGGGTGCCGTTCTTCAACGAAACCTTGATCATGTTGCGACGGGCTTCTTCCATAGCCTTCTGCACGGCAGCAGGCACTTCCTTGGACTTGCCCTTGCCCATGCCAACGCGGCCGTCACCATCGCCAACCACGGTCAGTGCAGCGAAGCCGAGAATACGACCACCCTTCACAACCTTGGTGACGCGGTTGACCGCGATCATTTTTTCGCGCAAACCGTCGTCATTCGCCTGGTCTTGCACTTTGGGGGAAAATTTAGCCATTTCTATCCACTCCGCTTAGAACTGCAGGCCGGCTTCGCGGGCTGCATCAGCCAGAGCCTTGACGCGGCCGTGGTAGGCGAAACCTGCACGGTCGAATGCAACCTTCTCAACGCCAGCTGCCTTCGCCTTTTCAGCGATGCGCTTGCCGATGAGAGTAGCTGCGGCGGTGTTGCCACCCTTGCCAGCTGCGCCCAGGTTGCTGCGCACTTCGGCTTCTGCCGTAGATGCGGTTGCAATCACCTTGGTGCCGTCGCCGGAAATGATCGTGGCATAGATATGGAGGTTCGTACGGTTCACCGTCAAACGCGCAACGCCTTGGTTGGCAATGCGGATACGGGTTTGCAGGGAACGACGAAGACGCTGCTGTTTCTTGTTCAACATGATGCAGCTCCTTATTTCTTCTTAGTCTCTTTGATCGTGACCTTCTCATCCGCATAACGGATGCCCTTGCCCTTGTAAGGCTCGGGAGGACGAACGGCACGAATCTCAGCTGCCAGCTGACCAACGCGTTGGCGGTCAGCACCCTTGATCACCACTTCCGTAGGGGTAGGGGTGGCCACGGTGATGCCAGCAGGCATTTCAAAGTTGACTGGGTGGGAATAACCAACGCTCAGGTTCAGCTTGCTGCCAGAAGCAGCGGCCTTGTAACCCACGCCGACGAGAGACAGCTTCTTCTCGAAGCCCTTGCTCACACCAACCACCATGTTGTTCACCAGCTGACGCATGGTGCCGCTCATGGCATTGGCTTCACGGGAGTCATTCACCGGCTCGAAAGCCAGCTTACCGTCGTTGTTGGAAACCTTGACCAGGGCGTTAGGGGTCAGCAGCAGCGTGCCGCCTGCGCCCTTGACGCTGATTTGGTCTTCCTTGATGGAGACATCCACACCTTGGGGGATGCTCACAGGCATTTTTGCTACACGGGACATGTCAGTATTTCTCCTTCAATGCCGCGTTAAGCCACATAGCAAAGCACTTCACCGCCGACACCGGCAGCGCGCGCTTTACGATCGGTCATCACACCCTTAGGCGTGGTCACGATTGCAACACCCAGGCCGTTTTGGACTTGAGGAATTGCAGTGCAGCCCTTGTACACACGCAGGCCAGGACGGCTTACGCGCTCGATACGCTCGATCACTGGGCGACCGGCGTAGTACTTCAAGGTAATTGCGAGTTCAGACTTGCCATCTTCGGTCTTCACTTCGAAGCCATCGATGTAACCCTCGTCCTTCAAAACCTGTGCAATGGCAACCTTCACTTTGGAGGAAGGAACCAGCACGGTGGCTTTGGACACCATTTGTGCGTTACGGATACGGGTCAGCAAGTCAGCGATTGGATCACTCATGCTCATGTTTAATCTCCTGACTGCTTACCAGCTGGCCTTGGTCACGCCAGGGATGGCGCCGACGAATGCCAGTTCACGAATCTTGGCGCGGCCCAGACCGAATTGACGGAAAGTGCCACGGGGACGACCCGTGATTTCGCAACGTGCACGTTGACGAGTGGGGTTTGCATTGCGAGGCAGCTTTTGCAGGCCCAGACGGGCTGCATCACGCTCTTCGTCGGAACGCTTTGCGTCGCCGGCGATGGCCTTCAGTTCTGCATACTTGGCTGCGTACTTGGCAGCCAGCTTTTCACGCTTCAGTTCGCGTTGGATCAGTGCTTGTTTAGCCATGCATCACCTCAGTTCTTGAACGGGAAGCGGAAAGCCTGCAACAGTGCCTTGCACTCGTCGTCATTCTTCGCAGTCGTCGTAATGCTGATATTGAGACCACGCAGTGCGTCGACTTTGTCGTACTCAATTTCAGGGAAGATGATTTGTTCTTTGACGCCGATGTTGTAGTTGCCACGGCCATCAAAGGCGCGGCCAGAAATACCACGGAAGTCACGCACGCGGGGCAGAGCCACGGTGACGAAACGGTCCAGGAATTCATACATCTGAACGCCACGCAGGGTCACCATGCAGCCGATAGCTTGGCCTTCGCGGATCTTGAAACCAGCGATAGCCTTCTTGGCCTTGGTCACCACAGGCTTCTGACCAGCAATCTTGGTCAGGTCAGCCACGGCGTTGTCCATCACCTTCTTGTCGGAGACGGCTTCGCTCACACCCATGTTCAGGGTGATCTTCGTCAGGCGAGGCACTTCCATGGAGGAGGTGTAGCCGAACTTCTTCATCAGTTCGGGAGCGATTTGCTCACGGAATTGTTTTTGCAGTCGTGCAACGTTTGCCATGTCTTACTCCTTAGGCTGCGATTTCAGCGCCATTGGACTTGAACACGCGAACACGTGCGCCGTCGGCGTTCACCTTGATGCCCACGCGATCAGCCTTGCCGGTTGCCGCATTGAAGATAGCCACGTTGGATTGGTGGATAGGCATGGCCTTTTCCACGATACCGCCGTTGGTGCCCTTCATAGGGTTTGGCTTGACGTGCTTCTTCACCATGTTGATGCCTTCGATCACCAGGTGGGAGTCATCCGCACGCAGGGTCACGGTGCCACGCTTGCCCTTGTCACGGCCGGTCAGCACGATAACTTCGTCGCCCTTGCGAATCTTGTTCATAGTGCTATTCCTTTAGAGAACTTCGGGGGCCAGCGACACGATCTTCATGAACTTTTCGGTACGCAGTTCACGGGTCACGGGGCCAAAGATGCGGGTGCCGATAGGCTCCAGCTTGGCGTTGAGCAACACAGCGGCGTTGCCATCGAATTTGACGAGCGAACCGTCAGCACGGCGAATACCCTTTGCGGTACGCACCACCACTGCACTGTAGATCTCGCCTTTTTTGACGCGTCCACGTGGAGCAGCTTCTTTCACGCTCACCTTGATAATGTCACCAACGCTCGCATAGCGACGGTGCGAACCACCCAGCACTTTGATGCACTGGACAGACTTCGCGCCGGTATTGTCGGCAACCTCGAGTCGAGATTCTGTCTGGATCATTTCAATATTCCCAACTTGCACCAGCAGACCAGACAGCCCAATAAGAATTAATCCTCATGGACAGCCAAGCAGCCAGTCAGTCTTGGGCCCGTCGTCCACACCGCAACCATTTACGATGCTTCTCCTGGGCAGAAACCTCGCGCATTAAACGCGAAGCCCTCCATTGTGTCAGAGCTAGCACACCTCGTCAAGGGCGCGCACCCAAACCAGCGGTAAATTTGTATTTTTACGCCACTTTTTCGCCGGCGTACTGCTGCGCCAGCACCAGGAAGGCGGTCAGGGCCGTATCCGACCCCAATTCTTCCTGCAAGATCTCGGCCACGCGCGGGGCCAGCTTGGCAGCCAGGCGGGCATCCAAAAACAGCAGGCGGCTGCGGCGGGCGAGCACGTCTTCGACGGTGCGCGCATATTCATAGCGCGCAGCAAAACGCACCATGGCTTCGCTCAGGCCATTGGCCAGCCAGACATCGGCACCCGGCAGCGTGGCAACAAACTCGGCCTCGCTGCCATAGGAGTGCATGCCCTGGGCCATGTGCATGCTGTGCTGGGCGCGGCCCGATGCGGGCGTGCCCACCAGCGGCAGCTTCACGGTCACGCCACCGGGCTTGTGCGGCAGGCGCTGGGCATCGAAGCAGGCATCCAGCACGTCTTCTGCCATCGCGCGGTAGGTGGTCCACTTGCCACCGGTCACCGTCACCATGCCGGACTTGCTGGTCAGCACCGTGTGCTCGCGGCTGATGCCCTTGGTGTTTTCGCCATCGTCATCCTGCGGCTTGACCAGCGGGCGCAGGCCGGCCCACATGCTGCGCACATCGGCCATCGTGGGGGCGCGGCTGAGGTACTTGCCCGCCTCGCTCAAGATGAACTTCAGCTCTTCGTCAAAAGGCCGGGGTTCGCGCGCCAGGTCATGGCGCGGGGTGTCGGTCGTGCCCAGAATCACCTTGCCCAGCCACGGCACCGCAAACAGTACCCGGCCGTCGGCCGTCTTGGGCACCAGCAGCGCATGGTCCGAGGGCAGGAAATCGCGGTCCACCACCAGGTGCACGCCCTGGCTGGGCGCCACCATGGGCTTGACGGGCTTGCCCATCATCTCGGCATCCTGCTGGCGCAGGTGGTCCACCCAGGGGCCGGTGGCGTTGACCACGCAGCGCGCACGCACTGTGTAGCGCTGGCCGGACTCGGCATCCTTGCAGACCACGCCAGCGACCCGGCCCTCTTCCTGGATCAGCTCCATCACCGGGCAGTAGTTGACCAGCAAGGCGCCCTTGGCTGCGGCCGTGCGGGCCAGCGCAATCGCCAGGCGGGCATCATCGAACTGGCCGTCCCAGTATTTGACGCCGCCCTTCAAACCCTTGTCCTGCACCGTGGGCAGCAGGCGGCGCGTGGCACCGGCCGACAGAAACTGCGTGGAGCCCAGGCCCGCCTTGCCCGCCAGCGCGTCGTACATCTTGAGGCCAATGCCATAGAACGGCGTGTCCAGCATCTTGTAGGACGGCATCACAAAGGCCAGCGGCTGGGCGATATGGGGCGCGTTGTTCAGCAAGGTCGTGCGCTCATGCAAGGCCTCGCGCACCAGCGAGATATTGCCCTGCGCCAGGTAGCGCACACCGCCATGCACCAGCTTGGTGGCGCGCGACGAGGTGCCCTTGGCAAAGTCCATCGCTTCGAGCAGCGCCACCTTAAAGCCGCGCGCGGCCGCATCAAGCGCCACCCCCAGGCCCGTGGCCCCGCCCCCCACCACCACCAGGTCAAATACCGGCGTGGCGCCCAGGCGGGCCAGCAAATCAGTACGGTGAACAGACAGCGGAGCAGCAGCAGTGGACATGCGAAATAGAAAAGAAGGTCTGAGGGTTGCGGCGCGCCAGGTCTGGCCAGGAACGCCGCAAAGTGCCAAAGCCTGGAAGCGAGATTCGCTTTTGCGCTTTTGTCTCTAAATTTTATTCGTTTTTGATCTTTTTTGTTCGTTATTGGCAAATTTGCTGTGGACGAACCCCAAGATCTCAGCGGCGCAGCATGCCAGCCTGGCATGCCAATCTGATGACAAAACCAGCCGCCAGCCATGGGCTGCTGCGGTGGCTGCGCCCGGGGGCGGGCGGCAGGCACCCCGCCGAACTGTTGCGTTTTGCACTATATTGGCGGGAGTTTTCGTTTTTATTCGTTTCAGACCCACGCCATGACGGAGCTCTACAACAGCAACCCTCGCCAACTGCTGCTCTTGCAAGAGGTGCAGCGCCGCAGCTCGGCCACCGTCGAAGAGCTGGCCGCCTTTCTGGGCGTGACCCTGCAGACCGTGCGCCGCGATGTGCAGCGGCTGTCCGAAGCCGGGGTGCTCACGCGCTTTCATGGCGGCGTGCGCGTGCCCAACTCCACCACAGAAAATCTCGCCCACCAGCAGCGCGAAGCCCTCAATGCCGACGGCAAGACCCGCATCGCCCAGGCCGTGGCTGCCCAGGTGCCGCACAACTGCTCGCTGATCCTGAACATCGGCACCACGACCGAGGCGATTGCCCGCGCGCTGATGCAGCACCGGGGGCTGCGCATCATCACCAACAACCTCAATGTGGCAGCGACCTTGAGCAGCAATGCCGATTGTGAAGTGATCGTCGCCGGCGGCGTGGTGCGCGGCCGCGACCGGGGCATCATCGGCGAGGCTGCGGTGGACTTCATCCGCCAGTTCCGCGTGGACATTGCGCTCATCGGTATTTCCGGCATTGAATCGGACGGCAGCCTGCGCGACTATGACTTCCGCGAAGTGAAAGTGGCCCAGACCATCATGGACCAGGCACGCGAGGTCTGGATGGCGGCCGACCACAGCAAGTTTGGCCGCCCGGCGATGGTCGAGGTGGGCCCGCTCTCGCGCATCGACCGGCTGTTTACCGATGCCCCGCCGCCCGATCCTTTCCCCCGGCTGCTGCAGGAAGCCCATGTGCGCTGCACCGTCGCCTGACGGTGGGGCACCGCCCCCTGCCCCTTTGTTGACTTGATTGAATACCGGCTCAGACCGGCCTTGAGACATGACCTATCTGCTCGCTCTGGACCAGGGCACCTCCAGCTCCCGCACCATCGTGTTTGACCGCCAGGGCGCCATCGTGGCCCAGGCGCAGCGCGAGCTGCCGCAAATCTACCCCCGCCCCGGCCATGTGGAGCACGACCCGATGCAGATCTGGGGCACGCAGCTGGCCACGGCGCAAGAGGCGCTGAAGGCCGCCGGCATCAGCGCCAGCCAGGTCACCAGCCTGGGCATCACCAACCAGCGCGAGACCACCATCGTCTGGAACCGCAAGACCGGCCAGCCCATCCACAATGCGCTGGTCTGGCAGGACCGACGCGCCGAGCCCGTCTGCGCCCAGCTGCGCGCCGATGGCCATGCCGCGCTGATCCAGGAAAAAACCGGCCTGCTGGTCGATGCCTATTTCTCGGGCACCAAGCTGCAGTGGCTGGTCGACCATGTGCCAGGCGCGCGCGCTGCTGCCGAGCGCGGCGAGCTGGCCTTTGGTACGGTCGACACCTGGCTGGTCTGGCAGCTGACCCAGGGCCAGCGCCATGTCACCGATGTCAGCAACGCCAGCCGCACCATGCTGTTCAACGTGCACAGCAATACCTGGGACCAGGAACTGCTGGACCTCTTGCACATCCCGCGCTCGCTGATGCCCGAGGTGCAGCCTTCGGCCAGCCATTTTGGCGATACCGCCGCGCAGGTGCTGGGCGCGGCCATCCACATCGGCGGCATGGCCGGCGACCAGCAAAGCGCGCTGTTTGGCCAGGCCTGCTTTGCGCCGGGCATGGCCAAGAACACCTATGGCACCGGCTGCTTCATGCTGATGCACACCGGAGCGCAGTTCCACCCCTCGCGCAATGGCCTGCTGACCACCAGCGCCGCGCAGACCGACACCACCCCGCAGTTTGCACTCGAAGGCAGCGTCTTTGTCGGCGGCGCCGTCGTGCAGTGGCTGCGCGATGGCCTGCGCGCCATTGAGCACAGCGGCCAGGTGCAGCAGCTGGCCGAGAGCGTGCCCGACAGCGGTGGCGTGATGATGGTGCCCGCCTTTACCGGCCTGGGCGCGCCCTATTGGGATGCCGATGCCCGCGGCACCATCACCGGCCTGACCCGGGGCACGACGGTGGCGCATATTGCCCGCGCGGCACTGGAATCCATTGCCTACCAAAGCGCCGCGCTGCTGCAGGCCATGAGCCTCGATGCCGTCGCCAACGGC
>NZ_KE148651.1:28921-30915 GCF_000410635.1 Comamonas sp. B-9 | reverse complement strand
CGATGCCGCCCCCACCGGCGCCCAGCCGGTGACGGAATTGCGCGTGGATGGCGGCGCCAGCGTCAACAACCTGCTGATGCAGTTCCAGGCCGATCTGCTGGGCATTCCGGTGGTGCGCCCGGCCTGCGTGGAGACCACTGCGCTGGGCGCCGCCTACCTGGCGGGCCTGACCACCGGCATCTACCAAAACAGCGAAGAGCTGTCGGCGCTGTGGAAGGCCGAGCGCCGCTTTATGCCCACGCAGGACAAGGCGCGTGCCGATGCGCTGATGGCACGCTGGGAACAGGCAGTGCGCCAGACCACGGCGCGCTAAACGGCTTTTCCCAAAACGACAACAGGGGCCGCAGCCCCTGTTGTTGTCTATGCCTTCAATGGGATCCGCTTATTCCTCGTCGCCACGCAGCAAGGCGCGGTGGATCAGCGCACCGATCACTGCACCCACAATCGGCGCCAGCCAGAACAGCCACAGCTGCTCCAACGCGATGGCGGGGCCAAACAGCGCAGGACCGGTGCTGCGTGCAGGGTTGACCGAAGTATTGGTCACGGGGATCGAGATCAGGTGGATCAAGGTCAGGCACAGGCCAATGCTCATGCCGGCAAAGCCCACGGCCGCCTTCTTCGTGGTCGAGCCCAGGATCACTAGCAGGAACACCGCCGTCAGCACCACCTCGGTCAGCAGCGCGGCCAGCATCGAGAACTTGCCTGGCGAGTGTTCACCAAAGCCGTTGGTGGCCAGATCGGTGACCTGCGCGCCTGCCTTGCCGCTGGCAATCAGGTACAGCAGGCCGGCCGCCACGATCGCACCCAGCACCTGGGCAATGATATAGCCCGGCAGATCCGAGGCCTTGAAGCGCCCGGCCACCGTCAAGCCGACCGAGACGGCCGGGTTGAAATGGCCGCCCGAGATCGGGCCAAAGGCATAGGCGCCGGTCAGCACCGTCAGGCCAAAGGCCAGCGACACGCCCAAAAGGCCAATACCCACCTCAGGAAAAGCAGCGGCCAGCACCGCGCTGCCGCAGCCGCCAAAGGTCAGCCAGAACGTACCCAGGCATTCCGCCGACCATTTTTGCAGGTTGGATGTCATTTCTCTTACCCCTTCATCAGTCAGACCCGCGGCATGCAACGCACACACAGGCGAGCCCTAGTAGCCGAGATGATAAGGAGCGAGCCGCGTTTGAAAATGTCAACAATTGCCGGTGCAACAAGCGCGCTACACTTGCTGAAAATGCTATGAAAATCAAGACTCAAATACATTATTCGTTCGGTCTATTCAACGCGCTGTCGCTCTCTGTTGTGCTGCTGCTTTTGGCCGGCTGCAAGACCTCTCCGGAGCCCGCCCAGGCCCCCATCTCTCCATCCCCCAACACCCCAGGTGCCGTCGCCTGCCATGCCCCTGGCACCCCGGCCCTGCAACTGTTGGGCGAGCAGCGTTGGCCGCTGGACACCCACTGGGCCGGTGTGCCCATCGGCGGGCTCTCGTCGATCGATTACACCCCTGCCGATGACAGCTATTACCTGGTGAGCGATGACCGCTCAGCCAAGGACAGCGCCCGCTGGTACCGGGCCCGTATCCGCTACGACGCCAGCGGCCTGCAGCAGGTCAGCATCACCGGCCAGCAGTACCTGCAGACACCGGCAGGCAGGCCCTACCCCAGCAGCCGCACGGCGGCAGCGGACACGGCCGTGCCCGACCCCGAAGCGCTGCGGCTGCTGCCCGGCGGGCGCAGCGTGGTCTGGAGCAGCGAAGGCGACTTTGCACGGGGCTTTGGCCCCTCGCTGCAGCAGGCCGGGCTCGATGGCAGCTGGCAACAAACCTGGACACTGCCCGCGCAGCTGCAAGGCCCGCTGCAGCCCGAAACCGGCCGGGGCCCGCGCAACAACATGACCCTGGAGGGCATCGCGATCAGCGAGGACCAGCGCAGCCTTTGGCTATCGATGGAAGGCGCCTTGCGCCAGGACGGCCCGCTGCCGCGCCGGGGCCAGACTGGCGGGGC
>NZ_KE148651.1:0-28911 GCF_000410635.1 Comamonas sp. B-9 | reverse complement strand
GGGCCGCTGCGCATCACCCAGTACGACCTGGCCAGCCAGCAGCCTGTGCGCCAGATCGCCTATATCCCCGACGCGCTGCCCAAGGACAACCTGCTGCTGCCACTCATTGCGATCAATGGCGTGAGCGAAATCCTGGCCGATGGGCCCGACCACCTGCTGGTGCTCGAGCGCGCCTATGTGCTGGGCGCCGGTTTTTCTGCACGCCTCTACCGCATCAACACCCAGGAGGCCAGCGACACTTTGGCCATCGATGCGCTGCAGGACGCGGCATACACCCCCGCCCACAAGGAGTTGCTGCTGGATTTTGCGCAGCTGGGCCTGCGCAGCGTGGACAACCTCGAAGGCATGACCTGGGGCCCGCGCCTGGCCAGCGGCGAGCGCGTGCTGCTGCTGGTCAGCGACAACAACTTCAACCCAGCCCAAGTCACGCAGTTTCTGGCGCTGGTCGAGACACCGGTCTGCGCCAGCGCATCGGGCAACACATCCGGCCAGGCCGAGCAATCGCATCGCAATTGAAATTGATAGCAAAACCTGTGCGCCCCGCATGGCTTGCCGCGCCAGCGGTTTGAGCTTTGCGCAGGCCGCCGCTATAGTGGCAGCCACAGCAGCACGCGCTGGTTTTTGCCCCTCTCTCTTTGTTTGCACCTGCCGCCATGTCCACTACCGATCTGTCCCAATTTCCCGCCATCGCCTTCATCGGCGGCGGCAACATGGCCAGCGCCATCATCGGCGGCCTGATCCGCCAGGGCCTGCCCCAAGACCGCATCCAGGTCGTCGAGCCCTACGAGCCCCAGCGCCAAGTGCTGCAGCAGCAATTTGGCATCACCGCGCTGCCCGCCGCTGACAGCAGCCTGGCGCAGGCCCAGGTCGTTGTCTGGGCCGTCAAGCCGCAAACCTTTGCCCAGGCCGCTGCCGCCGTGGCCGACCACAGCCGCCATGCGCTGCACCTGAGCGTGGCCGCCGGCATCCGCAGCGACAGCATTGCCCAGTGGCTGGGCAATGACCAGATCGTGCGCGCCATGCCCAACACCCCGGCGCTGGTGGGCCAGGGCATGACGGGGCTGTTTGCGCGCCCGCAGGTGAGTGCCGCACAGCAGCAGCTGGCCGAGCAGATCATCACCACCACCGGCCAGCTGGTCTGGGTGCAGCAGGAGTCGCAGCTCGACGCCGTCACCGCGCTCTCGGGCTCGGGCCCTGCGTATGTGTTCTATTTCCTCGAGGCCATGCAGCAAGCCGGCGTGGAGATGGGCCTGCCCGCCGAGCAGGCGCTGCAGCTGGCCATCGGCACCTTCAGCGGCGCATCGGCCCTGGCCGCGCAGTCGGGCGAAGCCCCTTCGGTGCTGCGTGAGCGCGTTACCAGCAAGGGCGGCACCACCTTTGCTGCGCTGGAGCACATGCGGGCTGCCGATATCGCCGCCCACTTCATCGGTGCCATGCATGCCGCCGAGCGCCGCGCCAAGGCGCTGGGCGACGAGTTCGGCGGTTAAAACGCCTCAGCCAGCGCGCCGCGTCGGGTGAAAGCGGCGCGCCCTGGCATTGCGGCCTGGGGCCAGGCCCCCCGGGCCTGCAAGGGCCACCGTGCCATCTGCGACAAATTAAAAACGCATTGCGTATATTTCACACAGAAGTCAAACGCAAAGCGTATAATCCAGCCGCATTCACACCTTTGCACGGAGCCAGGTCATGGACAGCCAACAGGATTTTCTTCGCGACGCAATGCGCCGTTTGAACTTGACGCGCGACGCTTTTGCCGAGCGTCTGGGCGTGCGCCGCCGCACCTTGGACACCTGGCTGCTGCCCGAGGCCTCGGGCGAAGCCCGCGCCATGCCCGACATGGCGCAGAAGTTTGTCTCCGAGATCCTGTTCCGCGAAGCCGAGGGCCATGACGCCCAGAAGCACCACCGCCCGCTGGCCGAGCGCATGTCGGCCGATGGCCGGCCGCAGCTGCTGTCGGTGGCCCAGCTCGAGCGCGAAAGCCTGGAAGAATTGTTCCGCATCGCCGATGTGATGCAGCCCATTGCCCGCCGCCACAAGGTCTGCCGTGTGCTCGAAGGCGCCGTCATGGGCAGCCTGTTCTTTGAGGCCAGCACCCGCACCCGCGTGAGCTTTGGCGCCGCCTTCAGCCGCCTGGGCGGCTCGGTCTGCGACACCACCGGCTTTACCTTCTCGTCGATGGCCAAGGGCGAATCGATCTATGACACCAGCCGCGTGATGGCCGGCTATGTCGATGCGCTGGTCATTCGCCACCCCGAGCAAGGCTCGGTCGCCGAGTTTGCACGTGCGACCAACATCCCCGTCATCAACGCCGGCGACGGCCCCGGCGAGCACCCCAGCCAGGCGATTTTGGACATGTACACCATCCAGCGCGAGTTCTCGCGCCTGGGCAAGCTGATGGACGGCGCCCATATCGCGATGGTGGGCGATCTGAAGTACGGCCGCACGGTGCATTCGCTGATCCGCCTGCTGTCGCTCTACAAGGGCATGAAGTTCACCCTGATCTCGCCCAGCTCGCTGGAGATGCCCGCCTACCTGATCGAGCTGGCCTCGACCAATGGCCATGTGGTGGAGGTCTCGACCTCGCTGCAAGACCTCAAGGGCGCCGACGTGGTCTACGCCACGCGCATCCAGAAGGAGCGCTTTGCCGGTGAGAACATCGAGGGCTACACGCCCGAGTTCCAGGTGCAGAAATCGCTGGTCGATGCGGTCTGCAAACCGGACACCATCATCATGCACCCGCTGCCGCGCGATGCCCGCGCCGGTGCCAACGATCTGTCCACCGATTTGAACCTGGATCCGCGCCTGGCGATCTTCCGCCAGACCGACAATGGCATCCCTGTGCGCATGGCTTTGTTTGCCGTTTTGATGGGCGTCGAGAGCCAGATTGCCCGTAATTTGCGCGATGTCACCTGGCGTTCTCCGGCTTTTGTAGGCCCGGATGATGCAGTGTTTGATACTTTGGATTAAACTCTGCCTTACACAACACCATGATTTGAGACATTTTTTCGAAGCCTCCACGACCTGCTTCGAAAAAATTAACGTTTTTTTCCTGCGACTCCAGTGTTAGCGGCCATCTATCGATGGCCGCTTTTTTGTCTGCGCTCGGTGCGTTTTTCGCCGCTACCCCACGGCCAGCCCGGCATGAAAAAAGGACTTGCAAGCAAGTCCTGGGTAGCGGGTGAGCCCCTGCGGCCCAGGGCCGCAAGGGCTGCTTGCGCTTAGCGGCTCAGACCGAGACGGCGGCGGCCCGCAGCCAGCAGACCCAGCAAGCTGCTCAGGCTCAGCAGGCTCCACAGGCCCAGGGTCGGCACCGGCACAGCGCTGCCAGCGCCTGGCGTGCCGGGATCGACGGGAGTGCCTGGATCGACCGGCACATCGGCCAGCCAGCCAGCACCACCGGGATCGGCGATCTGGCCGTTGGCGACCATGTCGTCATCACCATCACCACCATCGACGATCTGCACGGTCAGCGTATTGCCGTTTACGGTCGATGGCAGGCTGTACCAATGCGGCGTGGTGTTGGCCTTGGTGGGGCCGTACTTCCAGTACTTGGCATTGGCCGGCAGGGCTGCTGGGTACTCGATGCTCATCGTGCCATTGCCACCCATCGCGCAGCCGGTGGCCGTCCATTGCAGGGCGCCGTAAGGCACGCTCAGGCCTTGGGGCAAGGTGCCCAGCGAGGCAGCCGAAACAGCGACCGGCGCTTGGGCCAGGCGGCAGGCGTCCGCGCTGGTCCACTGCACCGCAGCGCTGCCGCCAGCGGCTGGCAGCTCCACCTCAAAGTTCTGCTCTGGCTCGGGATCGACAGGCCTGCCCTCCAGGTTCAGGCCCAGCACAATCGGGTTGTGGTCGCTGGAGCGGTAGGCATCGGCCGCGTAGAACGAGCTGACTTGCGCAGCGCTCTTGAAGTTGGTGTTGTAGTCGATGACCGAAGGCTCTTCCGCATTGATCTGCCACTTCACCACATTGCCCACCTGGCTGGCGAGCGCCGAGCTGACCAGCACATGGTCGAGCGATCCCCACAGCGTCTGGAAGCTGTACGAGTACTGGCCCGCGCCCAGCTTCTGGTAGCCATGGGCTTCCAGGTAGGAGATGGGGTCTTCCTTGGCATAGGCGTTGAAATCGCCCATCAGCACATTCTTGCCATTGCCCGCTTGCGTCGGGTTGCCTTGCAGCCAGGCTTGCAGCTGCTCGACGGCACGTTTGCGCGACTGGTTGTTGGCACCCTGGCCGTCACCGATGTCGGGATCGTTGACACTGCCCTTGGACTTCAAGTGGTTGACCACCACGGTGAACTGGTCCTTGCCGCCGCCGGCCAGCGTCTTCTCGAAGGTCTGGGCCAGGGGCACGCGGTTGCCATAGGTGGCGTTGAAGGCATCGTACTGCGCCTCATCGGGCACGGCCGGCACGCCCACGGGAGCGACGCGGTCCTTGCGGTAAATCACCGCGACGGAGATCGCATCATGGCCGGCAGCGACTGCCGTCTTGCCGCCACCCGCGTTGAAAGGGCCCTTCACATAGTCATAGACCTCGCTGCCATGCTTGTCGTTCAGGGCTTTGGTCAGCGCAGCCAAGGCACTGCCGGCGCCAAAGCCGTTGTTCTGGATCTCCATCAGACCGTAGACATCGGCATCTAGACCCAGCAGGTTGCTGACGATCTTGTCGGTTTGGCGGGTCAGCTCAATCGCATTGTCCGCACCCCGGCCTTCCAGCGAATCGCCATAGGGGTTGCTGAACTTGGTGGTACCCAAGGTGCTGAAATAGTTCAGCACATTGGCCGAGGCCACCTTGACCGTGGGGCTGCCGATGGCCTGCTGCAGGTCCGCCACCGTGGGGCGCGCTGCGCCGGTAAAGACCGGCTTTTGCAGCGGCTGCACGCGGTAGCTGGTCTGGTGGGCGCCGACCGTCGTGTCGATGAACTGGTCCAGAATGCCCTCAATCGCCGGGGTGCTGTCGCCGGCACGCAAGGTATTGCTGGCACTCAGATCCTGGCCATTGCGCCCCAGTACGGTGGCCGGGTTTTGCTTGCTGCTGCCATCGTCCAGCACGATATGGCTGCGCTTGACGGTCTCCATGTAGGCGCTGTTACCCGCCACACTGGGCGCATTCAGCTCGGTGTACTGCACCAGCTTAGCGGAGTCACTCAGGCTGACGGTGCCATAGCGGCCCAGGTAGTAGTTGTCCGTCACCACCAGCGGGCCGGTGCTGCCGGTGATGCGCACACGCATGCCTTCGTAGCGCTCCCAGTTCGCATAGGCGGGCATCGGCAAACTCAGCTCCACCATCGCAGGCAGCGCCTGCTTGGCGCCGCCATTGAGCACGCTGAAGTTCAGAATGCTGCCGCCCAGTTGGGTCAGGCCCCTGTATTCGGTGACCGAGGCGGTCAGTTGCACAGCCTGGCCTACGCTGTCGGCGCTGATGCCGGCAATGGGCGTGTTGCCGTAGAACACAAACACGGCTTCGGAGGTCTCGACATTCTTGTCGTCGTCTTCAGGCAGCGACTGGATGTAGAAGCCGCTGAGGTCAGGCAAGTAGGCGGTCACGATGCCGCGCACCGTTACAGACTGGCCCATCAGTGGCGACTCATCGCCCGAGCCTTGCACGGCCGAGATGAGGGTCGTGACCACGGGCGCCAGGTTCTGCGCGTAGCCGGGCGAGCCAATGTTGGCGGGCGTCGAAGGCTGGGCAAAGCCGTCCAGCACACCGACAGCAGCAGCGGTATAGCGCGGCTCGGACGTAGACTTGCCATCCCAAACGGCCGACACCCCATTGCCTACCGTGGTGCCCGCATTGCGCACCGCAGCGCCAGCGTGGTCACTGGTCGAGACGGCCGTTCCGCTGGAATTCTTGGCAGGCGCCACAGTCGAACCGTCAGTCGCCGGAAGTGCTTTGTTGCCATAGTTCATCGCCGCAGCAACGAAGCCATTCGCGTCGTACACCAGGACGGCATCACCCTTGCCCAGGCCTTGGCCGGCGACCAGGATGACGGCCGTGCCGGCATCCAGACCCCAGGCAGTGCGGAAGGCTTCGGGCGTAGTTTCGCTCAACACCACCAGTCGCGCACCGGCGGCCAAGCTGGTGCCGTCAGGGAAGCTGCTCGGCAACGCGCCGCTGCTGTCGGTCCAGCCCCAGTTCGTCAGGTCCACAGGCGTAGTGCCGTAGTTGTACAGTTCAAAGAAATCGCCACCATCGGCATTGGAGTTGACCTCGGAGATCAGCACCTTGGCAGTCGCTGCCACGGCATTGCTGATGGTAAAGCTCAGCTTCTGCTCGGCGGCCAAGGCATTGCCGGCCGTGTCCTGCACCGCAGCGGCGGGCAGCACCAGGCTGTAGGTCTTGCCGGGCTGGTAGCCCGCGCTGTACTTGAAGCTCAGCGCGCTGCCATCGATGGTCACTTGCGCATCGGTCATCGGCACCGTGGCGACCACCGTGCTACCGTCCATCAGCGAGATATTGCCGCTGCCGCGCTGCACGGTTTCGCTGAACTGCAGGCGCACCACCGCCGTCTTGCCGACCTCCACCGCATTTTGCAGCGGGCTGGTGCTTTGCAGCACCGGGGCGGTGGTGTCGGCAGCGACGGGGCCACCGAGCTTGACGGTATTGCCCTGGAACTGCTGGTCTGCAAAAGGCAGATCCTTGGAGACCGAGCCTTTGCCCGGCCAGATGGTGTCGCCATTGTCCTGCAGCAGCTGCACGGTCGTGCCTTGCGCGGTGCTGGTGGGGCTGACCAGGGTCTCAAAACTGCCGCCGGTGCTGCGCAGCAGGTTGTCCAGCACATTGTCCAGTTGCTGCACAACGGTGGTGCCCGGGCCGTCCCAGACAAAGAATGCAAAGTTGGTGTTGACAGCGGGATCGGCCTTGCCCGGAGGGCCGGCCAGGATCAGGAACTTGCCGTCATCGGTACGCTGCATATCGCGAATGCCGCGCCCGCCCAGGTTCAGCTCGATGGGCGCGCCCAGCACAGGCGCAGTGCCCGCCACCATGGCTGCAGGGTTGGTGATCGGGATGATCAGTGCGCGGTTGCGCAGCTGCGCGCTGGCCAGCGGCGCGCGAAAGCCCAGCAGCAGCTGGCCATCAGCAGTGGCCGCCATGCCTTCGATCGAGAAACCTGCAGCGGACTCGGGCGGCACCTTGTCGGCCGACGAAGCCACAAAGCCGTAGTAGTTGGCGCCCTTGCCATGGGCATTGGTGCGGTCCCAGGTGGTCAGCTGCGTCTCCAGACCACCGTAGGAGCCCTTGAAGGTAAATTCCGTGTTGGCACCTGTGCCCGATACCTCCACCGCAAACAGGTGCTCGCGGTTGTCTGCCTCGCTGCCATCGGACTTGTTGCTGTGCGAGCCGGTGAAGTACAGCGTGTTGCCGATGCGCGTGCCGGCCTCCAGATCCAGCTCCTTGCTCAGCCCCAGCAGGCTACCAAACTCCCACTCCTTGATCGCTACACCGCCGCCACGGGGGTAGACGCGCAGCACATTGCCTTCGTCGTCGCCCACCACCATGTAGCTGGCATCCAGCGCAATGCCGGCAGAGGCATCCGAGCTGCCGGCCGTGGTGGCGGGCAGCGGGGTGAAGGTCGCGGTCTCACCGGCATCCGGGTCGAGCACGGTCATCTTCGTCACTTCAGTGCCTGCACCCGTCCAATTGGAAGCTTGGCTAATGGCCGAGAGCAGCTCGGATGCGGTGCCTTCGGTGGCACCCTTGGTACTGTCGTAGGCGAAGTTGTTTTGCTTGGTCAGGGCAATGGCGGTGCTGCCATTGACCAGACCAGTAGGCAAGGCTGAGGTGTTGGTATTCGATGCCGTGCTATCCCAAGTGCCCCCAGCATTGTTCACTGCGTACAAAAACTTCGGAGCGGCCTCAGATCCCTGGTAGACCAGCACACTGTCGCCACTGCCCGACAGGTTGAAACTACCCGAGCCGGTGGGTACAACGGAGCCAGTGGTGGCCGTGGGAGCCTTGGTGTCCGCCGCACTGATCTTGATCACGGTACCTGCAAACAGGGCATCGGTGGCGGTCCACACCATGACACCCTCGCCCGTTCGGAATGCGCCAGTATTGAGCCAGCCGTTGTCGGTGATTCGAATCTCTGTGCCTGCCTCAATATCGCGCAGCAGCACTAGGCTGACGGAGTCAGGCGTATCCGAAGCAAAACCGACAACCGCCACTTCACCAGCGGCAAGGGTGGTCTGTGCAGAAGCGGGCAGCACGCTGGCAGCCAGCAGCAAGGCAGCGGCGAGCGAGAGGCCCTGGGATGCACGCACGCTGGCGCGGCATGCAGACGAAATCGAGCGAAGAGCAAACATGACAGCTTAGGAGGGAGTGGCAAACAACCTCCGTTTGTCGCCGCTGGCGATGAAAGCTCCGTGTCAGGAACTGTAAGCGTTCCCAAAAACCGACATTGCCGCCCTTGTCACCACCCGGTCACAGCCAGGTCACAGCGCAAAGGCAAGCGCCACGCCGGCAAACAGGCTCACTCCAATCCAATGGCTTTTGCTGAAGGCCGTAAAGCAGCCTTCGCGCGTGCGCTGGCGGATAAGGCTGTAGTGCCACAGCATCTGCGCGGCGGCCACGGCCACACCCAGCCACCAGGGCCAGGCCAGCTGCAAGGGGGCCAGCGCCAGCACCGTCAGGCCCAGGCAGACCACAAAGAAGGCCATGATGGCGGCAACATCAAAACGGCCCAAGGTGATGGCCGAGGTCTTCATGCCGATTTTCAGATCGTCATCGCGGTCGACCATCGCGTACTCGGTGTCATAGGCCAACACCATGCACATATTGGCCAGCCACAGCAGCCAGGCCATCATCGGCACCTGGCCTTGCACGGCGGCAAACGCAATCAGCACCCCAAAGTTGAAGGCGATGCCCAAAAAGGCCTGGGGCATTGCAAAGAAGCGCTTGGTGAACGGGTAGAGGATGGTGAACAGCACCGCAGGCACCGACCAGGCCACTGCTTCCCAGCGCGTGGTCAGCACCAGTGCCAGCGACAGCAGGGTCAGCACCACGCCGACCATCGCCGCCTCGAACACCGAAATCTTGCCCGTGGTGATGGGGCGCTGCGCCGTGCGTTTGACATGCAGGTCGAACTTGCGGTCGGCAATGTCATTGATGCAGCAGCCAGCACTGCGCATCAGAAAAGTGCCCAGCACAAACACCAGCACCAGATGCCAGCCCGGAAAGCCCCCCGACGCCGCCCACAGCGCCACCAAGGTAGGCCAGACCAGCACCAGCCAGCCGGCAGGCCGGTTGAAGCGGATCAGATCCAGGTACAGCGCAAAGCGCTCAGACAGCGAGATGGAGGGGTGGGCAGCAGCAGACATAGGGGCAAGCATAGCCTCACAGCGCTACCCTGTGCCCCGTCTTTGTCAATTTTGGCGCCCGCCCCGCCCCAGCACGATGGCCGCCAGCGCGCACCAGGCCAGGCCCAGCAGCGCGCCAGCGAGCACATCGCTGGCAAAGTGTGCCTGCAGCAGGATGCGGCTGAGCGCGATGATGGCCACCAGGACAGCGCAGACCCAGGCCAGAGCGCGGCTTGCAGCAGGCGAGAGCCGGCCGCGCAGCACCAGCCACAGCAGGCCATAGACCACCACGGCGCCGGAGGTGTGGCCGCTGGGAAAGCTGGCGCCCGATGTCAGCATCTCATGGAGCACCTCGGGGCGGGCGCGGTCCAGCAGGTTTTTCAAAAGGCGCACCGCCAGGCCATTGAGGCCGATAAAAAACACCCAGGCCCACAAGGCATGCCACTGCGCGCCCAGCGCCAACCAGCCCGCCACCAGCAGCACCATGACCACCAGCCAGCGCACATCGCCCGCAGCGGTCAGCACATGCAGCAGCTCCCGCACCGGCGCCGAGACATGGTCTTGCGCCCACTGCTGAGCCCCTGCATCGGCCGCCATCAAGCGGGCATGGCCGGCATGCTCCGGGTAGACCACCACCCAGGCCAGCATCGCAAACACCAGCAGGCAGCCCGCTGCCACGCTCAAGGGCATGCCCACGGACTGCTTGGCGGCATACAGCACGGCCGTCTGCCTGCGCGGCAGCCAGCGCCAAACCAGCGCCCCTGCCAGCAACCAGGTAACCAGCAGTGCCGGCATCCAGGCATCCAGCATGGCCAAGACCTGAAAGACGATGCCCGCCCCCCCAGGCAGCTGACTGCTCTGGGCCATCGCTTGCTCGGCACCGAAAAGCATCAGAGCAGCAAAACTCAGACCCTGGCGGCACAGGCCTCGGCCGGCGGCCAACGACAACAGCCGCCGCAGCGGCAACAACACAGACAACACGTTCACAACACCCCAGAAAATACAAAACCCCATGCAGGCATGCCGTGCATGGGGTCCAAAAGAAACCGTGCAGCGCGCTTTAGGCTTGCAGCATGGTCACGCCTGGCAGGTTGCAGGCGAAGATGGCATTGCGCAGCGCGGCAATGGCTTCGTAGCGGGTAAAGCTGCGGCGCCACACCAGCACCACACGGCGCTTGGGTGCCTCGTCGTTGATCTCGTCGGTCAGCGGGATGTAGCGGATATGGGTCTCGTCCGACTTGCGGCGGCGCACACCCTTTTCCAGCGCATCCTTGGGCACCGACAGACGCGGCACCAGGGTCACACCCATGCCGGCAGCCACCATGTGCTTGATGGTCTCGAGCGACGAGCCTTCAAAGGTGCGGCGGATGCCTTCGGTGTTGCTGGAGTAGCGGGCGAACTCGGGGCAGACTTCGAGCACATGGTCACGGAAGCAGTGGCCAGCGCCCAACAGCAGCATGGTTTCGTTCTTCAGCTCGCTGGCCGAGATGCTGTCACGCGTGGCCAGCGGGTGCACGCTGGGCACGGCCGCAAAGAAGGGCTCGTCATACAGCGGGGCCATGGCCAGACCGGTATCGGGGAAGGGCTCGGCCACGATGGCGCAGTCGATCTCACCGGTACGCAGCATTTCCAGCAGCTTGGCGGTCATGTTCTCGTTGATCATCAACGGCATCTGCGGCGTGCGCTCGATGGACTGGCGCACCAGCTCGGGCAGCAAATATGGGCCGATGGTATAGATCACACCCAGAGTCAGCACACCGGCGAGCGGGTCCTTGCCGCGTTTGGCAATTTCCTTGATCGCTGCGGCCTGGTCCAGCACGATTTGCGCCTGGCGCACGATCTGGTCACCCAGACTGGTGACCGACACTTCCGAGGCACTGCGTTCAAACAGCTTGACCTCGAGTTCTTCCTCCAGCTTTTTGATGGCGACAGACAAGGTTGGTTGCGACACGTAGCAGGCATCAGCGGCGCGGCCGAAATGCCTTTCACGGGCGACAGCAACAATATATTTGAGCTCTGTAAGTGTCATGTCAGTTTTTAGTGCGAATCGCGTATTGTGCATGGCCTGTGCACCGCCTGGCTATAGCGCCAAGAGTACAAAGTGCCACACTGTGTTTCATCAGAACCGCAAGCTATGAGTTGTACTCTATTCCGGAGCACCATGGGTACCAATGATCGACAACAAAAATAGCATTAATCTATTATGCGTCAAATGCAAGCGCTTGCTCACCGCCCACGTAGGTAAATATGGATGCTGGTATTTACACAATGCTACATAGTCATGCACCTACTTGCTTCGCTACCTCCCTGTTTCATAAGACATATTTGCGATTTTTGCCACCGCAATACGCCATAAATCCAGTGACAGGATGCGTTTACCATCCTCTATTCAAGCAACACCATCATCATTTTGCGCAGCACCCATAGCACGAATCAATCAATATTTACCTAAATTTCGTCGTGTTTTTGCAACTTTTGAATCTTGTTTGCAATGCTGCCATGCAACCTAACTGGTAGCTATGTACTAGTTTTCAAGCTTTGAGGTACTCGGCCTTGCCGCCCAGCCAGCGCAAAACATGGCTGGCCGCCAGATCCGGCCAGCGGTCCAGCATATGCGGTGCCAGCTCCCGCGCCCATTCCAGCAGATGCTTGTCGGCCTCCAGATCCGCAAACCGCAGCAGCGGCGCCCCCGACTGGCGCGCGCCCAGAAACTCCCCCGGCCCCCGGATTTCCAGATCGCGCCGGGCAATCTCGAAGCCATCCGAGGTTTCGGCCATCGCCCGCAGGCGCTCCTTGGCCGTTTCGCCCAGTTTGCCGTTGTCTCCCACCGCGTACAGCAGCACACAGGCCGATGCGGCAGCGCCCCGGCCCACCCGGCCGCGCAGCTGGTGCAGCTGGCTCAGGCCAAAGCGTTCGGCATGCTCGATCACCATCAGGCTGGCATTGGGCACATCGACGCCCACTTCAATCACCGTCGTGGAGACCAGCACGCCCATCACCCCTTCGCTGAACAAAGCCATGACCGCCTTTTTCTCGGCCGTCGGCATGCGCGAATGCAAGAGACCCACCATGACCCCGGGCAGCGCCTCGCTCAGATCGGTATGGGTCGCGGTGGCATTGGACAGGTCCAGCGCCTCGCTCTCCTCGATCAAGGGACAGACCCAGTAGACCTGCCTCCCTTGGGCAATCTGGTCGGCGATGCGCGAGACCACCTCATCGCGCCGGCTGTCGCTGATCAGCTTGGTGACCACCGGCGTGCGGCCCGGGGGCAGCTCGTCGATGGTGGACACATCGAGGTCGGCGTAATAGCTCATCGCCAAGGTGCGCGGGATGGGCGTGGCACTCATCATCAGCATATGCGGCTCCATGCCGGTGGACAGCAGCTTTTGCCGCAGCGCCAGCCGCTGGGCCACGCCAAAGCGGTGCTGCTCGTCGATGACGGCCAGCCCCAGCTTCTGGAACTGCACCTGGTCCTGGATAACGGCATGCGTGCCCACCACCAGCGCAGCCTCGCCGCTCTCGACCAGCGCCAGCATCTCAGCGCGCTGCTTTTTCTTTTGCGCACCGGCCAGCCAGGCTACCTTGAGGCCACGTGGCGCCAGCAGGGGCTCGAGCCAACCCACCAGCTTGGCAAAATGCTGCTCGGCCAGGATTTCGGTCGGCGCCATCAACGCGCACTGCCAGCCCGCATCGATGGCGATCACCGCCGACAGCGCCGCCACAATGGTCTTGCCCGATCCCACATCGCCTTGCAGCAGGCGGTGCATCGGTATGTTGCGCCCCAGGTCGCGCGCAATTTCCTCGCAGACCCGGCGCTGCGCCCCGGTCAGCGCAAAGGGCAGCGCAGCCAGAAACTGCTCATGCAGGTTCAGGCTGCCATCGGCCATGCGCTGCGCCACCAGCGCCGGTGCGCGCAGGCGGTCACGCTCGCGCTTGGCCGTCAGCTGCGACAGCTGCTGGGCCAGCAGCTCCTCGGCCTTGAGGCGCTGCCAGGCCGGGTGGCTGTGGTCCTCCAAGGTGGCCAGCGCCACATCGGGCGTGGGGTGGTGCAAAAACTGTAGCGCCTCGCGCAAGGTGTAGGCACGGCCCAGGCCGCCCTCGCCCTGGTAGCGGGCATAGGGCAGGTCCACACCGGGTGGCAGGGTTTCGCTCAGGTCAGCGCGCTGCACGCCGCTGATCACCGCGCGGCGCAGATAGGGCTGAGGCAGCCCAGCCGTGGTGGGGTAGACAGGGGTGAGCGACTGGGGCAGCTCGCCACCGGCGAGGCGAAAGGCCGGATGCAGCATTTGCCGGCCCCAAAAGCCCCCCTTGACTTCGCCACGGATACGCAAGGTATTGCCCACGGCCATGGTCTTTTGGTGCGAAGGGTAGAAGCTGAAAAAGCGCAGCTCGCAGGGGTCGCCATTGGCGTCTTCCACCCGCACCACCAGCTGGCGGCGCGGGCGCAGCTGCACATCGGCCGACACCACCGTTGCCTCGATCTGCGCGACCTCGCCGTCGCGCGCATTGCGCAGCGCAATGATGCGCGTCTCGTCCTCGTAGCGCAGCGGCAGGTGCAGGGCCAGATCGATATCGCGCGTCAGCCCCAGCTTGGCCAGCGCTTGCTGGGCCGGGTTCTTGGCAGGGGTCTTCGCTGGGCCATTTGCGGTATTGGTGGCGCTGGCGGCAGGCGCTGCACCAGGCGTCGCCACCGCTAGCTTGCGCGGCCGGCCAGGCTTGCGCCCCTTGGCGGGCGCGGCGTCATCAGCAGAGTTGGCGGGCGTGGCAGCAGACATGGAGGCAGTTTCAGCAATGCTGCATTCTGGCATGCTTTGCCGCACGACTGGTTAAAAAGACAGTGCCTCTGCAGGCCGCCCGCAGCATCAGCGCCGCACGCGACGGCGCCGCAGATAGCGCTCCCAGAGCTCAAACACCAGCTCAGACAGCAGCGCCAACGCCGCAGCCGGCAAGGCGCCAGCCATCATCAGCGCGCTGTCGTTCAGTGCCAGACCCGTCACAATGCGCTCACCCAGGCCGCCTGCACCAATAAAGGCCGCAATCGTGGCCGTGCCAATGCCGATCGCGCAGGCGGTGCGGATACCCGCCACCACGGTGGGCATCGCAATCGGCAGCTCCACCCAGCGCATGCGCTGCGGCCGCGTCATGCCTAGGGCCGAGCCCGCGCTGCGCAAACCCGGCGATACCTCCGCGAGGCCCGCGCAGGTGTTGCTCAGAATAGGCAAGATGGAATAGGCCGTCAGCGCCACCAGCGCAGGCAGCCGCCCGATCACGCCAAACCAGGCGATCAGCACCGCCAGCAGCGCCAGCGACGGAATTGTCTGCAGCACCCCGGCAGCGCCCAGCGCCAAGGCCCGCGAGCGTGCATGCGGAAACAGCATGATGCCGGCAGGCACCGCCATCAGCGCCGCCACCCCTACCGATATGAGCACCAGCGCCAGATGCTGCGCGGTCAGCCGCCACAGATCGGGGGCGACCAGACGCGCCCACAGCCTTGAGGCAAAGCTGGGCTGTGCTGCAGCCTTCTGGTCGCTTGCCGTCGATCCCTGGGCTTGGGACGCCCCACCCGCCAGAAACTGCTTGGCAATCTCGGCAAAGCCCTGGCCCTGCAGCTCGGCCTGGGCGTTCATGCCAATCATCGCCGCTTCGCTGATCCGGCCCTGCAGCTTTTGCAAGGCCGCCCAGGCCACCGGCTTTTGCAGGGGCAGGTCCTGGCGGTAGAGCAGCAGCGCGTCATAGCGCGGGAAATAGGCCTTGTCATCCTCCAGCACCAAGAGGCCCAGGTGGTCGATCTTGGCATCGGTGGTGTAGATATCCATCACATCGATGTGCTGCTGCGTGATGGCTTCATAAGCCAGGCCATGGTCCAGCCCCTGGGGCTTGGCCTGCAAGCTATAGCGCTGGGCCAGGCCCGGCCAGCCGTCACCCCGGCCGATGAATTCGTTCGACAGGCCATAGCGCAACTCGCTGTGGCGCGCCAGATCGCCAAGCGTGCGGATGCCCAGCTCCTCGGCCTGCTTGCGGCGCATCGCCAGCGCATAGCCGTCGTTAAAGCCCAAGGGCACACCCACCGCCAGGCCCTGCGGCGCCAGCGCTTCGTTCAGCGATGCCAGGTCGCTGCCCTTGGCATGCTTGGCAATCTCCAGTGCAATGGTGCCGCTGTACTCGGCATAGACATCGATCTGGCCGGAGCGCAAGGCCTCGTAGACGATGGCGGTATTGCCCAGACCCTGGCGCACCTGGGTCTTGACGCCAGCGGCCTGGGCCTGCTGCGCCATGATCTCGGCCAGCACATAGGATTCGGTAAAGCGCTTGGAGCCCACGCGCAGCGTTTCCTCCTGCGCGGCACTGGCAGCGGGGCCCGCCAGCGCGCCCAGAACCCAGACCAGCCAGACGGTCATCAAGTGGCGAAGACGTTGCATCGGGCCACTATAGCAACTGCGCCGCCCCAGCACGTAGGAGGAGACCACCAACGCCCCCAAGCCCGCGCAGCCTGCTACGCCTCTGCGGCGGTGGCACAATCGCCCCCTTGTTTTGATCCCTGTGAGCTGCGGGTGTGTTCCGCCTGCATGAGCCAACGATGACTGCCTTCTCCGGTGCCCGCCGCACATTTCAGCTGAGCGATTTCGATTTCGAACTGCCCGAAGCACTGATTGCCCAACACCCGGCTGCCGAGCGCAGCGGCTCCCGCCTGCTGGATGCACGCGAGCCCGGCCTGGTGGACCGCCGCTTCCACGAGCTGCCCGATCTGCTGCAGGCCGGTGATCTGTTGGTCTTCAACGACACCCAGGTGATCAAGGCGCGCATCTTTGGCGAGAAATCCAGCGGCGGCAAGATCGAGCTGCTGATCGAGCGCGTGCTGCAGGACAACGAAGTCGTCGCGCACATGAAGGTCAGCAAGAAGCCGGCCGTGGGCGGCGTGCTGCACATGATGGGTGGCAAGAAGGCCGGTGGCTTTGATGCCACCTTGCTGGGCCGCTGGCCCAACGAGATGGGCGCGCTGTTCCGCCTGCGCCTGAGCGGCCCCAACGGCGAGTCGCCCTGGGAGCTGATGCAGCAGCACGGCCACATCCCCCTGCCCCCTTATATTGAGCGCGAACAGCAGACCGGCCAGGACCCCAACCAGGCCGAGGACGAGCAGCGCTACCAGACCGTGTTTGCCAAGAACCCCGGCGCCGTGGCCGCCCCCACCGCCGCGCTGCACTTTGACGAAAAGGTGCTGGCGGCGCTGGAAGCCAAGGGCGTGGAGCGCGCCAGCGTGACCTTGCATGTGGGCGCGGGCACTTTCCAGCCGGTCAAGACCGAGAACCTCAAAGACCACCAGATGCACAGCGAGTGGTACAACATTCCGCTGCCCACCCTGGCGGCGCTGGAGCGTTGCCGCCTGCGCGGTGGCCGGGTCATTGCGGTTGGCACCACCACGGTGCGCACGCTGGAATCCTGGGCCCGCACCGGCCAGCTCTCGGACGACACCAATATCTTCATCACGCCCGGCTTCCCGTTCCGCGTGGTCGACATGCTGGTCACCAACTTTCACCTGCCCAAGAGCAGCCTGATGATGCTGGTCAGCGCCTTTGCCGGCTACGAGCACATCATGGGTCTCTACCAGCACGCGATTGCGCAAGAGTACCGCTTCTTCAGCTATGGCGACTCGATGCTGCTGCAGCGCCAAAAGGAGCCGGCTGCGGCCGACGCGGCCACCGAGCAGACGCCTGCTGCGTTCTGACGACCACGGCCGGGCTCCAGCCGGGCCCAGGCCCACTCAAGCCCGGCCGCTGCCCAGCGCAGGCCCGGGCTGCCCCTGCGCGGCCGATCCCTGCAGGATATAGAGCTGGAAATCGCCGATCTGCACCACATCGCCGGCGAAGAGAATCTTGCGTTTGACCGGCACGCCGTTGACCAAGGTGCCATTGGTGCTGCCATGGTCCTCGATGGTCAGCACGCCGGCGCGCTCGCGCAGAAAAAACGCGCCGTGGCTGCGGCTCACACTGGGGTGGTCCAGCACAAAGCGGCTGCCGGGGTCGCGGCCAATGGTCGAGAAGCCCTCCTCCACGCTCCAGGTGTGCAGGCTCAGTCGCTTCTTGTCCTTGACCAGAATATCTTTTGCCATCGCAGGTGCCTTCTGTGGTTGCCGTTGCAGGGTGGCATGCGCCGCCGCCAATCTACCAAACAAAGGCGCAATTCAGAAATAGTCGCAAAAGCGCCGGCCGCCCACCTCATGCACCTGCACGGGGATTTCATAGAGGTCGCTGAGCACCTCATCGCGCACCACGACCTCGGGCGGCCCTTCGCAGTACAGCGCGCCGCCCTTCATCGCGATGATGTGGTCGGCATAGCTGGCGGCAAAGTTGATGTCGTGCAGCACCACCACCACCGTCTTGCCGGCATCCTGCACCGCCTGGCGCAGCAGCTTCATCATGCCCACGGCGTGGGCCATGTCCAGGTTGTTGAGCGGCTCGTCAAACAGGATGTAGCGCGTGTTCTGGCACAGCACCATGGCGATATAGGCGCGCTGGCGCTGGCCGCCCGAGAGCTCATCGAGAAAGCGCTCGGCCAGCGGCTGGAGCTTCAAGTAATTCAGCGCCGCATCCACATGCACGCGGTCCTCTTCGGTCAGCCGGCCCTTGGAATGCGGAAAGCGGCCAAAGGCCACCAGGTCGCGCACCGTCAGGCGCAGCGCGCTTTGGTTGTCCTGCCGCAGGATGGCCATCACGCGCGCCAGCGCATCGCTGGCGGTGGTCGTGATGTCCTGGCCCTCGATGCGCACCGAGCCCGAGGTCATCGGCATCAGCCGGCTGATGAGCGACAGTGCCGTCGATTTGCCCGCGCCGTTGGGCCCGATGATGGCGGTCAGCCGGCCTTGGGGAATGCGCAGGCTCACGTCGTGCAGCACCGTCGTGGTGCCATGGGTCTTGCGCAGCTTGTCGGTTTCAATCATGGCTGGTCACCGCGCTCAGCTCTTGGCCTTGCGCACTAAAAGATAGATAAAGGTCAGTCCGCCCAGGAACTCCACCACGATGGACAGCGAGGTGTTGAAGCCAAACAGGCGCTCGAGCACCATCTGCCCGCCCACCAGCAACAAGCCCCCCAGCAGCACCGAGCCGGCCAAGGTGTAGCGGTGCTGGTGGCTGTGCATCAGCTGGTAGGCCATATTGCTCACCAGCAGGCCAAAAAAGGTCACCGGCCCGACCAGCGCGGTCGAGATGGACACCAAAATAGCCACCACCACCAAGACGCCCATCACCGAGCGCTGGTAGTTCACCCCCAGGTTGACGGCCACCTCGCGCCCCAGCGCCAGCACATCGAGCAGATGGCGCTGGCGCCAGACCCAGACGCCCACCAGCGCAATCGCCGGCAGCGACAGCAGCAGCAAGGGCAGCGAGACGGTGTTGAAGTTCGCAAACAAGCGGTCTTGCAGCACGGTGAACTCATTGGGGTCCATCACGCGCCAGACAAAGTTATTGAGGCTGCGAAAAAAGATGCCCGCGACAATGCCCACCAGCAGCAGCAAATGCAGGTTGCTGGCCTGGCCCCGGAACAACCAGACAAAGAGGCTCGTCGACAGCAGCACCATCAGCCCCACATTCATGCCAAAGCGGGACAGCTCGGGGATCTGCATGGCCGCCACCCCCAACGTAAAGGCCAGCACCGACTGGATCAGCTGGAACAGCGCGTCAAAGCCCATCACCGCCGGCGTCAGGATGCGGTTGTTGGTCACCGTCTGGAACAGCACGGTGGAGACACCGATGGCAAAGGCCACCGTCCACATGGTTGCCAGCTTCTTGCCGCGCAAGGGCAGCACAAAGCTCCACTCGGCCTGCACCTGGCTGGTCATGAAGTAGAGGCTGGCGAGCAGCGCCAGCGCCAGCAGCAGCCACAGGCGCCGAGCCGGGGTGCCCAACCAGGACACGGGTGCCGTGGCAGGCGCCGCTGCGGCAGGCGAGGTAGACAACGTATTCATCTCAGCCCCCCATGCGCTTGCGGCGCGACAGCAGCAGCGCCAGGAACATCGCACTGCCCAGCACCCCCATCACGGTGCCGATTGGTATCTCGTACGGGGCGATCACCACGCGCCCGATCAGGTCGCAGGCCAGCGCCATCAAGGCCCCCGCCCAGGCCACCCAGAGCACCGATTTGCGCACATTGTCGCCCACCACCAGGCGCACCAGGTTGGGCACGATCAGGCCGACAAAGGGAATGATGCCGACGGTGACGATCACCGACGCGGTGACAACCGCCACCACCAGCACGCCCTGGGCCACCAGGCGCTTGTAGTTGAGCCCCAGGTTGGTGGCAAATTCCTGCCCCATGCCGGCCACCGTGAAGCGGTCTGCCGCCAGCATCGCCAGCAGCGTGATGCCCAGCGACAGCCAGAGCATCTCATAGCGGCCCTGCACGATGGCCGAGAAATCGGCCGTCATCCAGGAGCGCGCCGCCTGCATCAGGTCAAAGCGGTAGGCGATAAAAGTGGTGGCCGATTCGATCACGCCTGACAGCACCAGGCCCACCAAGGGCACGATCAGCGCCGAGCGCAGCCGTATGCGGCTGAGCACCGCCAGGAACAAGGCCGTGCCCGCCAGCGCAAACACTGCCGCCAGGCCCATCTTGCCGAACACCGGCATATCGGGCCACCACAGGATGCCGATCAGCATGCCCATACCGGCCGATTCCGCCGTGCCCATGGTCGTGGGCTCGACATAGTGGTTGCGCGCCAGCATCTGCATCAGCAGGCCGGCCACCGCCATCGCGCTGCCGGCCAGCAGCAGCGCCAGCGTGCGCGGCACGCGGCTGGCCACCAGCACCTGGGTGGCCAGGTCATCGTCGTTGTGGGAGAACAGGCGCAGCAAGGTCGTCACCGACACATCGCTGACGCCCACCAGCAGACTGACAAAGGCCAGCAACACCAGCAAGGCGATGGCTGGCAGCGCAAAAGCCAGCGGCCGCAGCGCAAGGCTGCGCCCGCCGCCTGGCGCTTTCTCAATCGTGGTCGTCATGCTGTGGCTCGCAACAGGGGCTGGCTCAGCACGCCAATCAGGCCTTGGAGAAGGCGTTGATCAGCTGCGTCACATCGTCATGCAGCGAGCCGGGGCTGGCATTGCCCAGCAGGTACCAGTTGGCCGAGTTCAGGTAGACGATCTGCTTTTTCTTGGCCGCCTTGGTGGCATTGACCAGCGGGTTGTCCAGCAGCTTGGCAGCCGATGCGCCTTCGCGGCCAATGGCGGCATCGCGGTCCAGCACAAACAGCCAGTCCGGGTTGGTCTTGAGGATGAACTCGAACGAGATCGCCTGGCCATGGCCGGCCACCTTGATGTCCTTGTTGGCGGCGGGAATGCCATAGACATCGTGCAGCATGCCAAAACGCGAGCCCGGGCCATAGGCGCTGAGCTTGCCACCATTGGTCATCACCATCAGGCCGGCGCCCTTGTTGGCCGTCAGGCCCTTGAGCTTGTCGATATCGGCCTGCATCGCGGCCATCAGGGTCTGGGCCTGGGCCTCGTTGCCTACCATCTCGCCTAGAATCTTCAAATGCTTGAAAGCGCTGGCCACCGGCTGGGTGTTGTCCACCGTCAGGTCCAAGGTCGGCGCAATCTTGGCCAGCTCGGCCACCTTGGCGGCCGAGCGGCCACCGGCGACGATCACATCGGGTTTGAGTCCCTTGACCACCTCGTAGTTGGGCTCGAACAGGCTGCCGATGCGGGTGTAGTCCTTGCTGGCGTACTGCTCCAGCACCGGCGGGAACTTCACGACCTCGGGCACGCCCTTGACCTCGGCGCCCAGTGCGCGCAGGCAGTCGAGCGCGGCCAGGTCAAACACCAGGATGGTCTTGGGCTTGACCGGAATCTGCACCGTGCCGCCCGCTTGCTGCACCGTCAGGGTCTGCTGCGCCCGGGCGGCGCCTGCCGCCCAGGGCAGGGTCACCAAGGCACCCAGTTGCAGCAGCGACTGGCGGCGGTTGACGGTGGAGCGAGCGGAGCGCGACATGGAACATCCTTTGGTCGGAAAGCCGGCAGCCCCTGCATGCACCCGACCCAAGACCGTATCGCTACTGTTTTTCTTGCGCCCGCACGCTGAGCCCCAGCGGTTGATGGAATGGAGATATCGCCTGATGCCCTCCAGCTGCTGCGCCCGGAGGCTTTACACAACTGACACATTTGCGAATCGTTCTCATTTGAATGGTAACACGCTGTTTTGTTCCCCTCGGTTCAAGGCGGGTACAAACCCGCAGAAGGATCCAGTAGCCGCCCCACTGTCCCTGATCGGACAGTGGGGCGCAAAAACTGCAGCCACAGCGCCACGCCGGGGCCCCCAGCGGACATCTGCTTTCTACAATGGAGCCACACCAAGCCAGCCCTTCGACTCCGCAGGAGACCGGCCGCCGCATGGTGCCCCTGCCCGCGTGACTCCCCCGACAGCCCCTGCCACTGCCTCTGCCCCACCCGGCAAAGGCCTGATAAGCCCCCCTGCCCTTGCCGCGGACAGCGCAGCCCGCCTGCCCGAGACGACCCGCACCCCGCCCCCGCGCCGCCCTGGTGAAGGCTCGGCCCTCACCGGCATTGTGCTGACGGTGTTTGCCTGCGCCTGTTTCTGCCTGCTCGATACTGGCTCCAAATATTCGGGGGCGCTGCTGCCGCTCTTGATGGCGTTGTGGCTGCGCTATGTATTGCAATCGGTGTTCACCGTCGGCTGGGGCGTCTACCAGTACGGCAGTGCGGCGTTTCACACCAGCCATCCGCGCTTCCAGGTGGTGCGCGCTGCGCTGTTTTGCGGCAGCAATGCCTGCGCGATGATGAGCCTGCGCTACCTGCCGCTGGCCGAGTTCACGGCCGTCGTCGCGATGACGCCGCTGGCGATGACCCTGGTGGCAGCCCTCTGGCTCAAGCAGCCCGTCAGCCCGCTGCGCTGGGTGCTGGTGGCCATGGGCTTTCTGGGCACCGTGGTCATCATCCGCCCGGGCAGCGCCAATTTCAGCGGCGGCGCGCTCATCTGGCCGGCGCTGCAGCTGGCAGCCAACACGGCTTACCAGATCGTCAGCAGCCAGATGGCAGGCAGAGAGCGGCCCGTCACCACGCAGATCTACACCAGCCTGCTGGCGCTGGTGCTGACCAGCGCCAGCCTGCCCTGGTTCTGGCAAATGCCCAGCACCACCGCCCTGTGGCTGGCGGCGCTCGCCATGGGCGTGGGCAGCACCATTGGCCACCTGATGCTGCTCAAGGCCTATGAGCATGCCAAGCCGGCCACGATATCGCCCTTTCTCTACAGCCAGATCCCCTTTGCCGTGTTCTCGGGCTGGCTGCTGTACGGCCATATCCCCGACCACTGGGCGGTGCTGGGCATGGTCGCGATTGCACTGGGCGGCGCGCTCAGCGCCTGGCTGTCGGTGCGCGAATCACGTTAATGCCTGCAGCCACATAGAGACTCAAAAAAGCGCCACCGAAACCCGTCCGGTGGCGCCCTGGCTGTGTTGGTTCCGCTTGCGGGTCAGTAAGCGACTGCCTGGCCGTCCTTGCGCGGATCGGAGCCGGCCGCATAGTGCCCGCCCTCGCGCACAATCAGCTGCGCACCGCCAAAGGCGAACACGCCATGGCCTTCTTCGATGCTCACTTCATGGCCCAGCGCGCGCAATGCGGCAATCACCTGCGGGTCAAAGCCCAGCTCGACGGAGACCTGGTTGCCACCGGTTACGCGCCAGCGCGGTGCATCTGCAGCGGCTTGCGGGTTCTGGCCATAGCGCAGCACGCGCACGGCCATCTGCACATGGCCCTGGCTTTGCATCGGGCCGCCCATCACGCCAAAGGCCATCTGGGGTGTGCCATCGGCATGCATAGCAAAGGCAGGAATGATGGTGTGCGAAGGGCGCTTGCCCGGTGCCACCTGGTTGGCGTGGCCCGCCTCGGTGGTAAATCCCGCCCCCCGGTTTTGCAGGCTGATGCCGGTGCCCGGCACGACCACGCCCGAGCCAAAACCCATGTAGTTGGACTGGATGAAGGACACCATCATGCCGCTCTCGTCGCAGGCCGTCAGGTAGACCGTGCCGCCCGGCTTGGGCGCGCCATAGCGGGCAACGCTGGCCTTGCTGCGGTCAATCAGCTGGGCGCGCTCGGCCAGGTAGGCCGGGTTCAGCAGGTCTTGCTGGGGGTGGACACGCATATGGTCGATATCGGCGTTGTACTGGGCCAGGTCGGCCAGCGCCAGCTTCATCGCCTCGATCTGCAGGTGCACGGTCTCGGCGCTGTCCAGCGGCTGGTCGCCCATGCCGATGGCATCGAGCAGGCCCAGCGCGATCAGCGCGGCAATGCCCTGGCCATTGGGCGGAATCTCATGCACCACCGAGTCGCCAAAGGGCTGGGCCACCGTGCCCACCCAGTCGCAGCGGTGGGCGGCCAGGTCCTCGGCCGTCATCACGCCGCCGTTGGCCTGGCTGTGCGCCGCCATCTTTTGCGCCAGCGCACCCCGGTAAAAGGATTCACCCAGGGTCTCGGCGATCTCTTCCAGGGTGCGGGCATGGGCCTCGCTTTGGAACCAGCTGCCCGCCTGCGGAGCCTGGCCGCCCGGCGCAAAGCATTCCTTGAAACCGGGCTGGTCGCCCAGCTTGGCCAGGCCCAGTGCCCAGAGCTTGGCAATCGTGGGCGATACCGCAAAGCCGTGGCGCGCATAGTCGATCGCCGGTTGCGCCACCTGCGCAAAAGGCAGCTTGCCAAAGCGCTTGGACAGCTCCACCCAGCCCGAGACCACGCCGGGCACGGTGACCGCATTCCAGCCTTTTTCCGGGATACCGCCGAGCTTGTCAAAGTATTCCGGCGTCCAGCCCGCTGGCGCGCGGCCCGAGGCGTTCAGGCCATGCAGCTCCTGGCCGTCCCAGACAATCGCGAAGGCATCGCTGCCAATGCCGCAGCCCGTGGGCTCCACCACCGTCAAGGTCATCGCCGCGGCCAGCGCCGCATCCACCGCATTGCCGCCTGCTTGCAGCATGCGCAGGCCCGCTTGCGCGGCCAGTGGTTGCGAGGTGCTCACCACATTGCGGCCCAGGATGGGCGAGCGCTGCGAGGCATAGGGCTGGGCCCAGTCTTTCACGGTGGTCATGTCTTGTCTTTCTGAATGCAATCGGGAGGGCAGCCGGGGCGGCAACGACCGCCCCGGTCTGGTGGTGGCAAGGCTTATTCGAGCGTGATGTGGTTGTCCTGGATCACCTTGGCCCAGCGGGCGCTGTCGGCCTTGACCAAGTCCGCAAACTGCGCAGGCGTACCGGGCTTGGCCACATCGGCGCCCAGCTTGGCCAGGCTGGCCACCACATCGGGATTTTGCATGGCCTTGTTGAAGGCGGCATTGATCTTGGCGGTCAGCTCGGGCTTCAGGCCCGCAGGCGCATAGACGCCAAACCAGGTCACCGACGAATAGCCGGGCAGGCCCGATTCGGCCACCGTGGGCAGCTGGGGCGCAAGCTGGGTGCGCTCGGCGCTGGTCACCGCCAGCGCACGCAGGCGGCCGCTGGCCACATGGGGCATGCCGGTGGGGATGGAGTCAAACAGCAGATGCACCTGGCCGGTGGCCAGATCGCTGATCGACTGGGCCGTGCCCTTGTAGGGCACATGGGTCAGGGTGATGCCCGCCTGGGCCGCAAAGGCAGCGGTGTTCAGGTGCACGATGGTGCCATTGCCGCTGGTGGCGTAGTTCAGCTTGCCGGGGTTGGCCTTGGCATAGCTGATCAGCTCCTGCACGGTCTTGACCGGCAGCGAGTTGGTGACCAGCAGCACGCTGGCCGCATCGGCCACATGGGCGATCGGTGTGAAGTCCTTGTCCGCACGGTAGGCCAGCTTGGGCATCAGGTGCGGCGAGATCGCATGGGTGCTGCTGGTGGTGAACAGCAGGGTGTAGCCGTCAGCGCTGGCCTTGGCAGCCTCGGCCGTGCCGATAGTGCCGCCCGCCCCCGGGCGGTTGTCGATCACCAGCGACTGGCCCAGCTCCTGCGACACCTTTTGCGCCACGACACGGGCCACCAGATCGGTCGCGCCACTGGGCGGAAAGGGCACGATGACGCGGATAGCGCGCTCAGGCCATGTGCCGCCCTGCGCAGCGGCAAACGGGGACAGCACAGCCAGCGCCGTGCCAGCCACCAGGCCGGCGAGCAGTGGCCGGCGGCCAGGCATGCGAGAGAAAAGAGAAGAGGTAGTTGGCATGGTGGTAAGCGTGTTGCAAAACATCTGCGAAGCACTCTGCGCTTGTGGCGCGGGCCAGAACAACCGGTTCTTTGCGCCCATGGCGGGTGTGCCATGCGCGCTGGGGCAAAGGCGCCTGCGTGAAGCCTTGCATATTAAAAGCCTGTGACAGCAGGCACCACCACCGATTTGGCAAGGTAGGTTTGCCGATGCGGCAATGGGTTTATGCTTGGACCATTCATTTGCGCAATACCACCATGCCCAACCGCCCGCCTACCCATCTGCAGGACACCGCGCTGCGCTACTTCCACGAGGTGGTGCAATGCGGCTCGGTCAGCGCTGCATCCCTGCGCCTGCATGTGGCCAGCTCGGCCGTCAGCCGCCAGATCAGCGGGCTGGAGGCCCACCTGGGCACGGCACTGTTCGAGCGCCATGCGCGGGGCATGCAGCCCACGGCGGCCGGGCAGATCCTGGCCGAGCTAGCGCGCCGCATCAGCCTCGATGCCGAGCAGGCCATCGATGCCATCCATGCGCTCGACAGCCTGCGCGCCGGTCTGGTGCGCATCGCCACCTCGGATGCCTTTGCCAATGAGCTGCTGCCCCAGGCCTGCGTGGCTTTTGCGCGCCGCCACCCGGGCCTCAGGTTTGAGGTGAGCATGGTGCCGACATTGCAGGTCTCGGCCAAGCTGCTGGCCGGCGAGGCCGATATTGGCCTGCGATTCAGCATCTCGCCGCTCAAGAACATTGCCGTGGTGCACCGCCAAAGCGCGCCGGTGCTGGCGGTGTTGCCGCCCGGCCATGTGCTGGCAAGCCAGGCATCGCTCACCCTGGCCGAGCTGGCCCGGCATCCGCTCGCCTTGCCGCCGGCCGAGACAGCGATCCGCCAGATGATCGACCTGGCCTGCAGCCGCCAGGGCCTGCAGCTGGACCCGGTGCTGACGACCAACCATGCCAAGACCTTGCTCAATTTTGCGCTGCATGGCGGGGGCGTGACCGTCTCCAGCGAAGTGGGGGTTCGCCATATGCTGGCAGCGGGCAGCCTGGTGGCCCGCCCCTTGACCGATGCCGGCCTGGACCTGCGCGATATCGAGGTGCAAACCCTGGCGGGCCGCCAGCTGCCCGCCGCCGCCCAGGCCTTTTTGGGGCTGCTGGTGCAGGAGCTGCAGGCGCTGCCGGGCCCGCGCTAAAACAGGTTCTTACAGACCCAGCTGCTTGCGAAACGCCTGCGCCTGGCTGAAGTGCCCATTGCCGATAAAGGGCACCGGTGGGCGCAGCGCCGACAGCGGCGAGGGGTGGTTGCTGGTCAGCACCAGGTGGCCCCGGTCCTGCGGGATCAGCACGCGCTTGCTTTGCGCATGGCTGCCCCAGAGCATGAAGACCACCGGCTTGTCGCCCTCGGCCACCTGGCGGATCAGCGCATCGGTGAGCAGCTCCCAGCCCTTGCCACTGTGGCTGGCGGCCTGGCCTTCTTCCACCGTCAAACAGGTGTTGAGCAGCAGCACGCCATGGGTGGCCCATTTGACCAGGCTACCGCCTGGATCGGGGAAAGGCGGAAAAGGCACGCCCAGGTCGCGCTGCATCTCCTTGAAGATGTTCTGCAGCGATGGCGGCAGGCGCACACCGGAGGCCACGGAAAAAGCCAAACCCTCGGCCTGGCCGCGCCCGTGGTAGGGGTCCTGCCCCAGGATGACCACGCGCACGCTCTCGGGCGGGGTCAGGCGCAGAGCGCGCAGCGGCTCGGGCGGGAAGACCACCGCGCCTTCGTCCAGGCGCTGCTGCAGGTACTGCGACAGCTGCTGGCCCTTGGGGCTTGCAAAGAATTGGTCCACCGTGGCTTGCCAGCCGGCAGCCACCTGGTGGTCATGGAGCGCTTCAGATGTCAGTTGCATGCCCGCATTGTGCACGCTGCGCGGGCGCCTCTGCGTTATCGCCCTTGGCAGGCTGCTTGTTGCCTGGGCAGTGCTGCGGGGTTGAGCAGCGCCACCAGGCCGCAGGCGATCGATCCCTGCCAGTGCACATAGTCGTGGCCGGTGCTGTGCTCCCGCTGGGTCACGCGGTAGCCCTGGGCGCGCAGCACATCGCCCAGCTCGCGGCTGGTTTCCAGAATGCCAGCTTGGCCGCCGCGTGCGCTTTCGTAGAGGCCCGCATCCAGGTAAAAGCGGACGTCCTTGCGGGGCGCTGCCGCCCACCAGCGCGCCATCGCATTGGGCGCTTCAGCCTCCGGCGCCCACCAGTAGGAGCCCGACAGGCTCAGCACATTGCCAAAGCGCTCCGGATGGCGCAGCGCCATATAGCTCGATGCCAGCCCGCCATAGCTGGAGCCGGCAATCACCGTGCGCGCAGCGGGCACATCCAGCCCTTGCGTGGCCAGCCAGGGCATCAGCTGCAGGCCCATGAAATCGGCAAACGCCGGGTTGGGCGGCAGCTCGGTATTGCGCAGCTCGCTGCTGGCATTGGCCACCAGCACCACGGCCGTGGCCGGGATCAAGCCCTGCGCCTGCAGCCGCTCGGTGATCTGCGGCGTGGGCACCTGGCGCAGATAGGCATGGGCATCGAACAGCACCAGCAAGGCGCGCTGCTCCGGGGCGGCCTGGGCCCAGCCGGCAGGGCGATAAATCCAGACATCACGGCCATGGCCCAAGGCCGCCGAATGCAGCCAGTGGCGCTGTAGATCGCCCGGCAACGGCCCGTTGGCCGGCTGCGACCAGGGCTGCGCCGGCGCATCGGGCAGCTGCAGTACCGAGCGGCCCTGGTATTGGTCCACCGCTGCAGCGCCCTCGTCCGACGCGGCCCAGCTGCGCGGGTTCAAGGGGTCGCGCTGCAAGGTGGCCAGAATACTGCGGCGCTGCTCGATGGCCGTGCCTTCGATGTTGGGCACATCGGGCGCCATGCCATAGCTCAGGCGCGCATCGCTGGGCATCACAAAGCTGCTCCACCAGACATCCGAGTTGCCCAGGCGCTGCAGCGATTCATGGTTGCCCGAGGGGCTGCCAAACAGGCGCACGCTGTGCTGCGCGCCCCGCCACAAAAAGGTGACCAGCCGCTTCTTGTCGCTCCAGGGCTCCACCAAGGGCGTGCCGCGCTGGGCCATCTCTTGCCAGAATGCATCGCTGCTGCCGCCACCTTCCAGGTCGCGCGCCAGGGCCTGCAGGCGCGGGCTTTGCAGCGGCTGGTTGGGCAAGGCCACCGACTGGTCGGCGCGCGGGACCCAGGCGCGTTGGATCTCCAGGCGGTAATGCCCGGCAGTCGCCTGCGCGGGCAGCTGGCCGGCCTCGGCGTTGCTGCTGGCATAGGCCACTGCCGGCTGGGCATTCCAGTGCAGCAACAGCTGGTCGCCCGCCTGGGCCTGCCAGGTAAAGCCCTCCCCCACACCATCGCTGCGCAGCAGGCGGCGCAGATGCCGGCCTGCCGCATCTTGCAGATCCAGCTGCACACCGCTGCCATCCACCTCCGCACGCACCACGCTGCCG